>JAGOBQ010000498.1 GCA_017999215.1 Thermoanaerobaculia bacterium | reverse complement strand
GGTCTCCGTCACGCTGCGGGCCGGAGCGCCCGAGGGAACGTGGAAGCCGCTCGCCGGGGCCGTCGACGAGGCGCTCGTCCTGACGTTCGGCCGCCGGCCCGAAACCGCGGATGCCTTCGTCTCCGAGATGACGGCGGAGGAGGCGAAGGCCTTTCCGATCCCGTTCCGTCTCCTCGCGATCCCGGGCAGCTACGGCGTCGCCGGCTCCGGGGCGAGCGCCCGCCGGCTCCCGGACGGCGAGATGGACAAGCTCTCGGAGGACCGGAACCTCGACTTCGACTTCGCGTCGGTCCTCTCGAGCGACCCCGGGAGCATCTACAGCTTCAAGCCGCGTCGCGGCTACGAGAAGGCGACGAACCTCCTTTCCGAGGACGGCGGGAGGGCCCGATTCGACGTCCTTCCGTTCGCCGACCTCGTGCGGCTCGTCTCGGCGAGCTCGCAGTGGAGCGCTCCGCGGCTGGCGGGCCGGGTCTTCCTCGTCGACGGCGTGCCCCGGGACGGCCGGCTGAGCGGCTACCCGGCCGTGCGCGCGCTCCTGACCGGAAAGCCGTGGGAGCCGAGCCTTCGGGTCGAGGCGATCGAGGAGAAGACGCGGGGAGGCGAAGTCTGGCTGCGCGTCTCGAACCCGGGGCCGACGCCGAGCGAGCTCTCGCGCTTCGGCAACCAGATCACGATCCGCCTCGAAGGCGGAGTCTTCACGGGCCTCGGCGCGGGTGACTTCGACCGCTTCGAGATCTTCGCGTCCGCGCGGGACCTGACGCAGTCGGCGCCGTTCGGACGTGCGACGGCCTGTCGCCTCTTCGAGAACTTCTTCGCTCCGGAGGAGTCGAACGAGCTCGGCCCGATCCGGATCGCGGGGAGGTCGCCCCGGATGTTCGTGACCTACCAGCTGACTCTCCCGGACGGCCGGACGATCGACGGCCCGGAGTCGGAGGTCGCGATCCCGGCGCCGCCGGCTCCGCAGGCCGCGCCAAAGGCAAAGGCGAAACGTCAGCCCCCGCTGCCGCGGCTGAAGAAGCGCTGAGCGGAGATGGCCGACGCCGTCAGGCGTCGGGAAGGAGGCCGCGGTCCGCGACGGCGGCCTCGGCGACCCGCACCGCCAGGAGCGCGCCGGGCCTTCTGAGGGCGTCGGATGCGAGGAAGAGCCGGCCCGTCGATCCGGCGGACCAGGCACCCAGCAGGAGAGTCTCGTCGCGGCCCGCGGCGTCCACGATCCCGGCGGGACCGTCGACGTCGGCCTCCGCGAAGCCGTAGCCGGTCGCCAGGAGCGCGGCCTTCAGGTCGCCGGCCGACGGGGCCGGCCCCGCGAACCGGAGCTCGAGCCGGATCGTGGTGCCGTGGAAGACGCCGGTCCGGGCGGAGAGGACGGTCACCGGGAGGTCGCGGCCGACCAGGGCCCGGACGTCCTCGGCGACCCGGCCGTCGAAGGCGTCGGTGTCGGCGGGCGAGAAGACGTTGAAGGCAGACTGGGCGCCGAGGTGGTCCTTCGGGACGCTCCGGAAGGAAGCGATCGCGATCGCCTGCTGGAAGAGCTCGTCGAGGGCGTCCTTGCCGAGGTCGCTCGCGGAGCGGTCGATCGCCGCCGTGATCCCCGCGACGGCGCCGGCGGCCTCGGCCGCGGCGATCGCGTCGGCGAGCACCGTGGCCGTCGGATCGCGCAGGACGAGGAGGTCGCCCTCGGGAAGGGGGCTCGGCAGGATGCCCCGGACGGCGTCGACGCACGTTCCGGCGCGCCTCTGCCCCGAGACGTCGATCGCGAGGCAGCCGTCCTTCGAACGGCGGGATAGGAAGCGCGCCGTCGCTTCGGACGGGCCGCAAAGGAAGGCGATCTGGCACTCGGCGAGGCTGTCCGGCTCGAGGGGCGTGGCGAGGGCGGCCTCTCCGTCGTCGTCGGTCAGGAGGCCGGAGGTCGAGTCGCCCGTGTGGAAGAGGTGAAGGCGAGAGGAAGGAAAGCTCCGCTCGCGCAGGATGGCCTTGACGTCCCGCCCCGCGAGGGTGCCGGGATCGACGACGGCGACCGAGAGGCCGATCACGCCGGGCCCTCTTCGGCTGGCGCGCGCCGGGGGAAGAGCACGGAGACGAGCCTGGCCGTCGGCGCGGAGAGGGCGTAGACCACCGCCAGGGAGGCGAGGCAGACGTCTGGTCGCCAGGCGGCGACGGCCGCGATGACGAGGCCGAGCAGCGGCACGAGGCGCATCGAACGGCGGGAGCGGAGGTCGACGTCCTTGAAGGAGCGGTAGCGGAACGTGGAGACCATCAGGAAACCCAGGACGAGCGTCACGCCGAGGAAGGCCGTCGCGATGCGCGGGTCGGAAAGCGGCTCGGGAATCACCCAGATCAGGCCGCAGAGCGCGCCGGCGGCCGCCGGGATCGGAAGGCCGACGAACCAGCGCTTGTCGACGACGTGGATCTGGACGTTGAAGCGGGCGAGCCGGCACGCGCCGCAGACGAGGAAGAGAAACGACGCGAAGAGTCCGAGGCGGCCGTGGGTGGAGAGTCCCCAGTGGAAGACCAGGAACGCGGGCGCGAGGCCGAACGAGAGGACGTCCGAGAGGGAGTCGAGCTGCTCGCCGAAGGCCGACGTGGAGCCCGTCATCCGGGCGACGCGCCCGTCGAGGGAGTCCAGGAAGCCGGCGAGGAAGATCAGCCCCGCGGCGAGGTCGTACCGGCCCCGGACCGCGGCCATGAGGGAGAGGTAGCCGCAGAAGACGTTCCCGACCGTGAACAGGGCCGGGATGACGTAAACGCCGCGGCGGACGCCGCGGCGCTGAACCTCGCTCGAGGTTCCGTTCATGGGTGTGTCGACGGGACCGTTCCGGTCGAGCGCGAGCCGGCCCTAATGAGGGGCTCCGACGCGGGCCCGGTGCTCACGAGCGATCTCCTCCATCCGGTCTTTCACGATCAACTTCTGCTTTTTCAGACGCTTCTCCTCGCCCTCCTCGTCGGACGAGAGGAACGTCTTGGAAGCCAGCTCTGCGAGCCTCTTCTCGAAGTCGTGATGGGTGCGGACGAGGTTCTTGAACTCGTCGTGGGTCTGGGCCAGCTCGCGCTTCAACTCTTCGGTCAGAGTCGGCATGGACACCTCCTCGAAGTGGATTTCGAAAGAGCCCGCGCGAGTCTCCCTTTTTCAAAGGGCGAGAGTCAAGGTGAAGGCGGCCGGGGCGGCAGGAAGAGCGACATCACGAGGGCGTCCTCGCCGTCGGCGTAGTACTGCGGGCGGCGTCCGACGTCGCGGAAACCCAGCGAGGAGTAGAAGTTACGTGCCGGATCGTTGGAGGGGCGCACCTCCAGGTAGATCTCTTCCGCGCGGATGCGGGTCGCCAGGTCGAAGACCTCCTGCATCAGGACTCGGGCGATTCCCCTGCGGCGGCAGGAGGGGTCGACGGCGATCTTGTTGACGTGGATCTCGCCGCCGGCGAAGGCGCAGAAGACGTACCCGGCGAGCAGCCCGTTCGGGGCACGGACCACCCGGTTGAACCGGTGGGCGGCCCCGACTTCGGACGCGAAGAACTCCCGCTTCCAGGGGACGGGAAACGAGAGCCGCTCCAGCTCGGCGATCGCGTCGAGGTCCACGTTCCGGACGTCCCGGACCGTGAGCTCCGAAGGGAGGGCGCTCACCCGGCCCCTCCCGGCCCGAAGCGCTCCTCGGCCGCGGGGGGGCGGCCGTAGAGG
>JAGOBQ010000497.1 GCA_017999215.1 Thermoanaerobaculia bacterium | reverse complement strand
GCGCGCGAGGCCTCCGCGCGGAACGGCGCGAAGGTCCGCCTCGCCGTCGACAACACCTTCGCCACCCCCTTCTTCCAGCGCCCGCTCGCCCTCGGCGCCGACGCCGTCCTCCACTCCACGACGAAGTACCTGAACGGCCACTCCGACTCCCTCGGCGGCGCCGTCGTCTCCGCCAGCGCCGAGGACGGCGCCCGCGTCGCCTTCGTCCAGAACGCGGCCGGCGCGATCCTCTCCCCCTTCGACGCCTTCCTCGTCACCCGCGGCGTCAAGACCCTCGCCGTACGGATGCGCGCCCACGACGCGAACGGCCGCGCCGTCGCGGCGTTCCTCGCCGCGCACCCGAAGGTCGTCCGCGTCCTCTACCCGGGCCTCCCGTCGCACCCGCAGCACGCCCTCGCGTCGCGGCAAATGAGCGGCTTCGGCGGCATGCTCGCCCTCGACCTCGGCTCCTACGACGCCGCGAAACGATTCCTCGACGCCCTCCGCCTCTTCACCCTCGCCGAGTCGCTCGGCGGCGTCGAGTCCCTCGCCGGCCACCCGGCCACGATGTCCCACGGCAGCCTCGCCCCCGAAGAGCGCGCCGCGCGCGGCATCACCGACGGGCTCGTGCGCCTCTCCTGTGGGATCGAGGAGACGAGGGACCTGATTGCGGACTTGGAGCGGGGGCTGGGGAAGGTATAGGAGATCTACCGCCGATTGGCCGCGAGGAGCTCTTCGAGCTCTTCGGCGAGACGCCTACCCCGCGAATAGCCGCGTTCCTCGATCCACCGGACGGCACCGCGCGCGTCCTCGACGTCGACTCGGCTTGCCCCGCGCAGGAGCGCGCGGATGTCGTCGAGGTCCTGAGGACGGTCCCGGTCGTTCCGGGCGAGCGCCTTCAGGGCGACGAGGTGCCCGGTCCGGGCGATCGGGATCGTCAAACCCGGGAGAACCTCGATCTCGTCGGCCGAGGCGACGATCTCCTCCTCGATCCCCGACGACGCGAAGAGGAGGTCGAGAAGGAGCCCGTGGGGCGCTTCGTCGGCCGGCCGGAGGCGCGCCGTCGCGAGCCGTTTCCGGGCCGTCTGCTCGACCACCGAAACGACCACCAGGCCGTGCCCCTGGAGTCGGAAGAGAATCCGCTCCGCCTCGGCGTCGTCGACGACTCCGACCGCCACGTCGACGTCCCGCGTCGTCCGGGGCTCGGCACGGGCACTCACAGCGAGACCGCCGACGACGGCCCAACGGACTCCCTCCTTCCGAAGGGCCTCCACGGCGAGCCGGAGCGCCGCCTCGAGCGGGGTCATCGTTCGCGCGGCCAAGGGACGGGGCGGCCCTCGGCGTCGCCGTGCTCGGCGCCGGGGCGGCGGCTGTGCCAGGCGACGACCGCGGCTTCCACCGCGGCTTCTCCAGCCCCCGGGTGCTCCCTCCGGTACCTCTGCCTCAGCATCTCCACCGCGAGGTCGTGAAGCTCGAACGCGGTACGAAGTCGATCCGCGGGCGATTCGGGCGGCTGCCGGTTCACGGGGCGATTCTAGGTCGCGGAGGCCGCGGGCCTCCCGCTCCCTTCCGCCACCCACCGGGCGTACGCCTCGTCCGCGAAGCTCGCGGGGAAGGCCATGAGCTCGGGCACCTCGTAGGGGTGGACGGCGCGGAGGAGGTCGCGCAGCTCGGCGGCCGCCCGCGCCGTCTTGATCAGGAGCAGCCACTCGGCCTCGTCGTGCAGCTCGCCCTTCCACGAGTAGACCGAGCGAACCGGGGCGACGATCGAGACGCAGGCCGCGGCCCGCGTCTCGACGAGGTGGCGGGCGATGCGGGCGGCGTCCTCCTCGGAGCCCACGGTCGTCAGGCAGAGCGTCAAGGCGTTGCTCATGCGCGGAACGCTACCAGCGGAAGCGCCGGCCTGCGAAGCCGGCACCCCGGGTGCCCTCGCGGCTCGGAAGTGCGGGCCGCCGAGCCTTGAGCCCGCGCCCGCCGATTCGTCAGAATGGCGACGCATCGGAGTGCGAACCGCAGCGGGGAGGTCGGAGCGTGCAGCGCGCCTGGAAGCGGGTCAAGAAGTACACGTACCTCATCGTCTTCGTCGTGCCGGCGCTCGTCGCCCTCGGCGTGCGGTTCGGCGGGGCGGCGGCGTACCTGACGCCGTTCGTCGCGTTCGTCCTCATCCCGCTCCTCGACCTCCTCGTCGGGGAGGACCGGGTCAACTACACGCCGGAGGAGGAAAAGACACTCGACGGCGAGCGGTACTACCGTCTCGTGACGTACGCCTTCGTCCCCGTCTACTGGGCCGTCCTCGCGTACGTCGTCCGCGGCGCGATCGTCGGCGGCTGGAGCCTCGCCGAGTACGCCGGCAACACCTGGTCGATGGGGATCCTCTCCGGCATCGGCATCGTCGTCGCGCACGAGCTGGGGCACAAGGCGAACCGGCTCGAGAAGCGCCTCGCGAAGGCGCTCCTCCACCCGACCTTCTACGGGCACTTCACCCAGGAGCACAACCTCGGCCACCACCTCATGGTCGCGACCCCGGAGGACCCGGCCTCCTCGCGCTTCGGCGAGTCGTTCTGGCGCTTCTACCCGCGGACGGTCTTCGGCACCTTCCGCAAGAACCTCGCGCTCGAGAGGCAGCGCCTCGCGCGGGCGGGGAAGGGCGCCTGGAGCCTCGCGAACGAGACGTGGCGAAACGTCCTCTTCCCTCTCGCGCTCACCGCGGCCGCGTACGCGGCGGGCGAGCTCCTCGCGCCGGAGGCGCCCGGCCTCCCCGGCCTCGGCGCGGGCGCCACGGCGGCCCTCGTCGTCGTCGTCCAGGCCGTCCTCGGCTTCTCGCTCCTCGAGATCGTCAACTACCTCGAGCACTACGGCCTCGAGAGGCGGAAGCTCCCGAACGGAAAGTACGAGCGGGTCACGCCGCTCCACTCCTGGAACAGCAACCACCTCGTCACGAACGGGTTCCTCTACCACCTGCAGCGCCACTCCGACCACCACGCCTGGCCGGCGCGCCGCTACCAGACGCTCCGCAACTTCCCCGAGGCGCCGCAGCTCCCCACGGGCTACGCCGGGATGATCCTCCTCGCCGCCGTCCCGCCCCTCTGGTTCCGGGTCATGGACCGCCGCGTCCTCGACTTCCGCGAGCGCCAGGCCCGCTCGGAGGCGGTCGAGGGGCAGGGAATCGTCGCGTAGGGGGCGGAAGAGACACCGTGATTTTCGACCACGGTCGAAAATCACCGCGGGCGTTTCTGCCCCTCGGCGAAAGTCGAATGAGCCTTCGAGCATGGGCGGAGCGCCCCGCTACCTCGCACCCCAGGTCCTCCGCGACCTGAAGGAGAAGATGGCTCTCGTCGCCGGCCCGCGCCAGGTCGGGAAGACGACCCTGGCGAAGAGCCTCTCCGGGGCGAAGGCGGGCTACCTGAGCTGGGACGTCTCGGGCGACCGCGAGAGGATCCTCCGCCGCGGAGCTGAAGCTGAAGAGCTCCTCCTCGCTCCGCGACCTCCTCGTCCTCGGTGGATTCCCGGAGCCGTTCTTCTCCGGCTCGGAGGTCGCCGCGAGGCGCTGGTCGCGCGAGTACCGGAACCGGCTCGTCCGCGAGGAGGTCGCCGACCTCGAGCGCGTCGCCGACCTCGGCAGCCTCGAGCTCCTCGCCCTGCGCCCCCGGGCCGTCAAGAAGGAGCAGAAGCACTACCACTTCGACTGGTCTCTCGTCC
>JAGOBQ010000064.1 GCA_017999215.1 Thermoanaerobaculia bacterium | reverse complement strand
TCTAAGGGGCCGCCACCCGGCCGAGGGTCCCAGCGATCGGCAGGGAGGCGCCCGTCCCGAGCGTCGCGGAGACGATGGGCGTGAAGCGCAGGCGGGAGACGTCCTCCCCGGGCGCGGCGGCCTCCTCGTCGGCGAGCGTCAGGAGGTCGACCCGATGACGGAGGAGGAGGAGCGGGAGGAGCCCCGCCGCGACGAGCGGCGCCGCGCGCCGTACGTCGTCCGGAGAGGAGGCGCTGAGCCCCCCCAGGAGCCAGAACGTAATCGAAGGGAGCTGCACGGTCGGATCGGCGAGGACTTTCGCGAGCGAGATCCCGGCGGAGAAGAGGGTCCCGATCGCGATGCCCGCGAGGACGAGGACGAGGACCGGGTCGTGCCGCCGCACGCGCCCCGCGACGAGCGTGACGAGGCCGACGGCGGCGAGGCCGCCGGCGAAGGCGGCCCCCTGGATCCCGACCGTCGGGAGGCCGAAGAGGATGGCGAGGGCCGCGCCCATCCCCGCCCCTGCGGAGGCGCCGAGGATGTCGGGCGAGACGAGGGGGTTGCGGAACATCGCCTGGTAGGACGTGCCCGCCGCCGAGAGGGCCGCGCCGACGAGGAGCGCCGCGGCGAGCCGCGGGAGGCGGAGGCTCCAGACGACCATCGTCGCCTGCCCCTCCGCCGAGGGTCCTCGGAGGAGCGCGCGCAGGAGCTCGCCGGGACCGAGCGCGATCGGGCCCGCAGCGAGTCCTGCCAGGACGGCCAGCGTGAGGAGGAGTCCGAGGAGGAGCCAGGGCCACCTCGGCATCAGGCCCCCGCCAGCACCTTCTCGAGCGTCGCCCTCTCGGGAGCGAAGCCGTAGAACTGAACGTGGAACGCGCGGACCCTCTCGACCTCCTCCTTCCCGAGCGGCGTGCCGTGGAGGCGCGACGCGAGCCACGCGAGGCCGACGAGGCGGTTGACGCCCGGTGGGCCGTCGAGCCACCCGAACGGCAGGCTCGGCACGAGGTGGTGCCGCCCGGCGGGAAGGGCGGGGAGGCGCGACCCGCGGTCGTCGTTCCGCGCGCTCGCGAAGAAGCCGGCGTCCTGCGTCAGGCCGACCTCCGGCTGCCAGGCCGCCACCTGCTCGAACGAGACGCGCGCGACGCCTCCCCCCGGGCCGTCCGCGACGCTCCGTCCCCCGGCGAGGGCCAGCGACTCCGCGTTGAGCGAGCCCTCCTTCACCGTCTCGAGGCCGTCCGCGCCGCGGGCGACGTAGACGCGCGGCCCTCGAGCGCCCGCACCGAGCGCCCCGCGCGCCTCGGTCAGCAGCCGCTCCGCCTCGCGCGCAAGCGTTGCGCCGCGCTCCGGCACGCCGAGGAGGCGCCCCGCCTCCGAGAGCTGCGACGGGCTGTCGGCGAGTCGCCCCGGCACGAGGACGTACGGGATGCCGGTCCGCTCGTGGACGTTCTCCGCGGCGGAGAGGTAGGTCGCGTCGACCGTCCCGGCGTCGAGGATCAGGTCGGGCTCGAGCGCGAGGAGCTTCTCGAGCGGGATCGTGCTGCCGCGCCCCGAGAGCCGCCCGAGGAACGGGCGCTCGCGGACCGCGGGCGCGAGGAACGCGCGCGCCTCCGGCGACATCGGCATCGGCCAGCCGATCAGGCGCTCCGGCGAAAGGACGTGGGCGAGGACCGCCGCCGGAGGGCCGGCGGCGAAGACGCGGCGGACCCGCTCGGGGCGCGGGAGGCTCCCGAAGACGCGCATCCGGGGTCCGGCGTCGGCCGCGGCGAGGAGGCGTGCGCCGGGGATCGCGGCGAGCGCGGCGAGGAACGTTCGCCTGTTCATCGCGGCGGGGCCGTCGGCGAGTGGACCTGGGGTCGCGGCGCCACGTCGACGCGCCGGGAGGCCGTTCTGCGCGGGCTCACGATCCGATGATAGCCGCCGGCCCCCGGCGTCCCCGCCGTCCCTCACGGCGACGTCCTGGACGCCCATCCATCAATAAACTATGATTCGTGATCGACCGAATCGAGGGCCGGGTGCCGACCCCTCCCTCCCGAAGAAAGGACCGTTCCATGGACACCGCCCCCCGCAAGATCGAAGTCCTCGGCCCCGGCTGCACGCGCTGCAAGGAGACGTTTCGCGTCGTCTCCCACGTCGTCGAGACGGAGCGCCTCCCCTTCACCGTGGAGAAAGTCGAGGGGATGGAGCGGATGATCGAGCTCGGCCTCCTGGCCACTCCCGGCGTCGCCGTCGACGGGAAGGTGATCTTCTCCGGCCGCATCCCGAAGGCCGAGGAGCTCCGCGCGGCGCTCGCCGCCCTCTGAGACCCCGCGACGGGGCGGGGCCGCGGCGGACGCGGCGCCCGCCCGGAGGCCATCCATGAAGGAGAGGACGAAGCTCCTCCTGATCGTCGGGGTCTTCCTCGGCGCGTATTTCCTGCCGGTCGAGAGCTCGCGCTTCCAGCGGGCCGTTCCCGAGGGGTTCGTCCTGCTCCGCGACTACGCGCGCGAGCACGTCCTCCTCTGCCTCGTCCCGGCGTTCTTCATCGCGGGCGCGATCGGCCAGTTCGTGAGCCAGGGCGCCGTCATGAAGTACCTCGGCGCGACGGCGAAGAGGCCGGTCGCCTACGGCGTCGGCTCGGTCTCCGGCGCCATCCTCGCGGTCTGCTCCTGCACGGTCCTGCCCCTCTTCTCGAGCATCTACAGGCGCGGCGCAGGCCTCGGGCCGGCCACGGCGTTCCTCTACTCGGGGCCGGCGATCAACGTCCTCGCGATGATCCTCACGGCGCGGGTGCTGGGCCTCCAGATCGGCCTCGCCCGCGCGATCGGCGCCGTCGCCTTCGCCGTCGTCATCGGCCTGATCATGGCGGCGATCTTTCGTGAGGAGGAGGCCGAGCGCGCGAAGAACGGCCCCGACCCGTTCGCCGCGGCAGGCGCTGCCGCGACCGGCCGGACGCGCGCGGGGTGGCAGGACGCCTCTTTCCTCGGCTCGATGATCGCGATCCTCGTCTTCGCGAACTGGGGCGCCTCCAACCGCGCCGTCGGCTTCTTCGCGGCGGTCTACGAGGCGCACTGGTATCTCGCCGGCGCAGCCCTCGCGGCCCTCGTCTTCATGATGGTCCGCTGGTACGACCGGGACGAGCTCCGTCTCTGGGTCCTCGGCTCGTGGGAGTTCGCCAAGCAGATCCTCCCGCTCCTCCTCGGCGGCATCCTCGTCGCCGGGTGGCTCATGGGCCGCCCCGGCCACGACGCGGGGCTGATCCCGGACGCCTGGATCGCCGGGGCGGTCGGCGGCAACTCCCTCGCCGCGAACCTCTTCGCCTCCGTGGCCGGCGCCTTCATGTACTTCGCGACGCTCACCGAGATCCCGATCCTCCAGGGCCTCCTCGGGTCGGGAATGGGCAAAGGTCCCGCGCTGGCGCTCCTCCTCGCCGGCCCGGCCCTCTCCCTTCCGAGCATGATCGTCATCAACTCGTACCTCGGGACGAAGAAGACGATCGTCTACGTCGCCCTCGTCGTCGTCATGTCCACGATCACCGGTCTGGTCTTCGGAGCGTTCGCGTCATGAGCATCGAGAAGAAGCACCTCGTCACCGGGGCCCTCCTCGCCTTCGTCGTCGTTACGGGAGTCACGCTCGCGGTGAAGGAGACGCGGCACGCGCAGGCCGTCGCCGTAGCGGACTCCACCCGGCCCGCGGAGCCCGCTCCTTCGGCCGCGATCGCAGAGCCCCCGGCGCCCCCCGCCGCCGCTGCGCCTGCGGAGACGGTGGCCGCGACGGAGGTCGCGCTCCCCGCCGCCGCTCCCGTTCCGGCCGCGCATCCCGCTGCGACGCCCCGCCCCGCGCCGCCGGCCGCGAAGGCCCCCGCCCCGCGGCCCGCTCCCGAGCCGTCCACGGTCTACGTCACCTATTTCCACACCACGGCGCGCTGCGCCTCGTGCCTGAAGATCGAGGACCTCACGAACGCCACGATGACGACGCGTTTCGCCGGCCCCATCGCCGAGAAGCGGATCGTCTGGCGCCTCGTGAACGTGGACGAGCCCGTCCACGCCCACTTCGTGAAGGACTACGGCCTCTACACGAAGTCCGTCGTCGTCTCCGAGGTGAAGGACGGCAAGGAGGTCCGCTGGAAGAACCTCGACCAGGTCTGGCACCTCCTCGGGAACCCCGGGTCGTTCCAGGACTACGTCGAGCGGGAGGTCCAGGCCTTCCTGGGCACGGCTTGACACCCGACCTCGCTCCTGCCGCCGCGACGGCGCTCTGGCTCGGCGTCCTGACGTCGATCAGCCCCTGTCCCCTCGCGACGAACATCGCCGCCGTCTCGTATCTCGCGCGCCGCGCCGACCGCCCGCGCCTGGTCCTCCTTTCGGCCCTCTCCTACTCCCTCGGCCGCGCCCTCGCCTACGCCGCCGTGAGCGCCGTCGTCGTCCTCGGCCTCCTTTCGGTGCCCGGCGTCTCGCAGTTTCTCCAGCGCTACATGAACAAGCTCCTGGGGCCTCTCCTCGTCCTCGTCGGGATGTACCTCCTCGGCCTCCTCTCGGGGGGGCTCTCGACGACGGCCGGGAGCGAGGGGCTGCGGAAGAAGGCGGCCGAAGGGGGCGCCGTCGGCGCGCTCCTCCTCGGAGCCCTCTTCGCCCTCTCGTTCTGCCCGGTCTCGGCGGCCCTCTTCTTCGGCAGCCTCGTGCCGCTCTCGCTCCAGCACGGCTCGAAGGTCGTCCTCCCCGTCATCTACGGCTTCGGCACCGCGCTCCCGGTTGCCGTCCTCGCCCTCGTCGCCGCGGGAGGTACGAAGGCGCTCGGCACGGCGCTGAAGAAGGTGGGGGCGTTCGAGGTCTGGGCGCGGCGGATCACCGGCGCCGTCTTCGTCGCCGTCGGGGTCTACCTTTCGGTGAGGTTCGTCTTCCTGGGCTGAGGAGCGGACGCGGGCGCTGCGTCCCGGCTCCCCTCGCTCACGGTCCGGCCTGCCCCCCCCCGCTGCCCCGACGAGGCAGCGGACCGCCTGGATCGCGCTGCCCGTCGCGAGTCCGCGGCTGCACTGGAAGAAACCGGACTCCGCCTGCGTCAGCTGGCACGGCGTGCAGCCGGACGCGGCGCCCTCAGCGTCCGGCGCCCTCATCCCGTACTCGGCCAGAGGGCGCGCGGCGGCCTCTACCGTCGTCCCCTCCCCTCCTTCGAGAAGCGTGACCTCGACGACGGCGCTCTCCGGCCGGGCCGCGTGCGCGTCGGCGAGGAAGACGATACGTGCCGTCCGCCCCGGCTCCTCCTCCCGCGAGCTGACGAACGAGAGAGCGGCCGGGGCGGGCCTCGCTTCGACCATGCGTCCGGGTCCGGCCTCGCCGATCCGACCCGCCAACCGGCTACGATGCCCGTCCGATGACGCCCGCCGGTCTGCAAACGACACTCCTAGCCATCTCGAGGATGGACTGCCCGTCCGAGGAGCGGCTCATCCGGATGGCGCTCGACGGAGTCGAAGGGGTCGACGACCTGAGGTTCGACCTGCGGAGCCGGACCCTCTCCGTGACCCACCGGGGAGAGCCCGGCAGGCTCCTCGCGAAGCTCGAACCTCTCGGCCTCGGGGCTCGGGTGGTCGAGTCGGTCGCCGCCGGTCCCGCGACACCCGCCGCGCCGAAGGTCCACGAGGAGGCTTTCTCCCTCCGCCTCCTCCTCGCCATCAACGCCGTCCTCTTCCTCGTCGAGAGCGTCGCCGGCTGGCTCGCGCAGTCGACCGGCCTCATCGCCGACTCCCTCGACATGCTCGCGGACGCCTTCGTCTACGGCCTCGCCCTCTGGGCCGTCGGCCGGGCCTCCGCCGCGAAGCTGCGGGCTGCGCACGCCTCCGGTGTCCTCCAGACGCTTCTGGCGGCGGGCGTGTTCTTCGACGTCGCGCGGCGCTGGGTCACCGGGAGCGCGCCCGAGCCCCCCGCGATGATCGGGATCTCCGCCCTCGCCCTCGCCGGAAACGTCTCCTGCCTCCTCCTCCTCTCCCGGCATCGGCACGGCGGCGCGCACATGAAGGCGAGCTGGATCTTCTCGACGAACGACGTCCTCGCGAACCTCGGCGTCATGGCCGCGGGCGCTCTCGTCGCCGCGACCGGCTCCCGCCTTCCCGACCTCGTCGTCGGGACGCTCGTCGCCGCGCTCGTCCTCCTCGGCGCGGTCCGGATCCTCCGGCTGCGGTGAAGGCCGGGGGGGCTCCGTCCGAACCGCGAGCGGAGCGCCGCCGGCCGACTTCCCCTCCCGCCAGGCACGATTCTCTCCGCGCACCCTTGACACATCAACTTTCGTGGATATATTGGTCCCCATGGCGACGACGACGTCCCGCGCCAAGCCGGTCCGGACCGGCCTCCCGCTCGCGAGGGAGGACCGCGCGGAACGTCTCGCCGACCTCTTCCACGCCCTTTCGGACCCGACCCGCATCCGTATCCTGGCCGCCCTCCGGAACGGGGAGCAGTGCGTCTGCAACCTGACCGGGCTTCTCGTCGCCCAGCAGTCCCGTCTCTCCTTCCACATGAAGACCCTCAAGGACGCTGGCCTCGTTCGGGACCGGCGCGAGGGGCGCTGGATTCACTACTCCCTCGTCCCCGAGGCGGTGGAGGAGATCCGGGTCGCCCTCGAGGAGCTCGAGGCGGCCGCGAAGGCGTGCGCCGCGAGCTGCTGCCGCACCTGAAACCCTTTTTTTTCTTCAACGTATCGAGAATTCTTGATATAAAGGAGACCGATATGAACGACAACGAGATCCGCGACGTCGTGAGGGAGAAGTACGGGAAGGCCGCCCTCCAGGTGAAGGAGGGGCGCGCCTCGTGCTGCGGCACCGCCCCGTCGGCCTCGGGCCTCTCCTGCGACCCGATCACCTCGAACCTCTACGCCGACCACGAGAAGGAGCTCCTCCCGACGACGGCCGTCCAGGCCTCGCTCGGCTGCGGCAACCCGACGGCGCTCGCAAAGCTGGAGGAGGGGCAGGTCGTCCTCGACCTCGGCTCCGGCGGCGGCATCGACGTCCTCCTCTCGGCGAAGAGGGTCGGGCCGACCGGCAAGGCCTACGGCCTCGACATGACCGACGAGATGCTCGCGCTCGCGAGGGAGAACCAGGCGAAAGCGGGGGCGACGAACGTCGAGTTCCTGAAGGGGACGATGGAGGAGATCCCGCTCCCCGACGCGAGCGTCGACGTGATCATCTCGAACTGCGTCATCAACCTCGCGGCGGACAAGGACCGCGTCCTGGGCGAGGCCTTCCGCGTCCTGAAGCCGGGCGGGCGCTTCGCCGTGTCCGACGTCGTGACGAAGGGCGAGATCCCCGCGCCGGTGAAGAAGAGCGTCGAGCTCTGGATCGGCTGCATCGCCGGCGCCCTCGACGAGGACGACTATGTCGCCAAACTCCGCGCCGCCGGCTTCACTGACGTCACCGTCGAGCCGACGCGCGTCTACCGGGTCGACGACGCCCGCGACTTCCTCGCCTCGGCGGGGATCGACGTCGACGCCCTCGGCGCGGAGGTCGACGGGAAGTTCCGGAGCGCCTTCGTCCGCGCGGTGAAGCCCGCCGCGTAGGAGGTTCGAGTGAGCGAGGCCGCCGCCCCGAAGCGCCTCAACGTCTTCGAGCGCTGGCTGACCCTCTGGGTCGCGCTCTGCATGGTCGCCGGGGTCGCCCTGGGGAAGCTCTTCCCCGGGGCGACCGACGCCGTGCGGAAGCTCGAGTTCGGCGAGGGGAGCCAGATCAACGTCGCGATCGCCGTCCTGATCTGGCTCATGGTCTACCCCATGATGCTGAAGATCGACTTCACGAGCCTCGCGGGGGTCGGGAGGCGGCCCAAGGGCCTCCTCGTCACGCTCTTCGTGAACTGGCTCGTCAAGCCGTTCTCGATGGCCTTCCTCGCCTGGCTCTTCTTCAAGAACGTCTTCGCGGCCTGGATCCCGGCCGGCCTCGCCGACCAGTACATCGCGGGGGCGATCATCCTCGCGGCGGCCCCCTGCACGGCGATGGTCTTCGTCTGGTCGTACCTGACCGACGGCGACCCGGCCTACACGCTCGTCCAGGTCTCGGTGAACGACCTGATCATGCTCGTCCTCTTCGCGCCGATCGTGACGTTCCTCGTCGCCGGTGCGAGCAACCTGACGGTGCCGTTCAAGGTCCTCCTCCTCTCCGTCCTCGTCTTCATCGTCATTCCGCTCGCCCTCGGGAGCCTCAGCCGGACGCTCCTGATCCGGGCGAGAGGGCGGGCGTGGTTCGAGGGGACGTTCCTCCCCGTCTTCCACCCCGTCACCGTCGTCGCGCTCCTCGCGACCCTCGTCCTCATCTTCGCGTTCCAGGCCGACAACCTCCTGACGAACTGGTTCCACGTCGTCCTGATCGCGGTCCCGCTCCTGATCCAGGTCTACTTCAACTCCGGCCTCGCCTACGGCCTGATGAAGCTCCTGAAGGTGCCGCACGCCGTCGCGGCGCCCGGCGCCCTCATCGGCGCGAGCAACTTCTTCGAGCTCGCCGTCGCGACGGCGATCGCGCTCTACGGCCCGGGCTCGGGCGCCGCGCTCGCGACCGTCGTCGGCGTCCTCGTGGAGGTGCCGGTCATGCTCTCGGTCTGCTCATTCTGCAACCGGACGCGGGGATGGTTCCCGGCGCCCGCCGCCACGGCACCCTCCTCCTGAGGAGCCCGGTGAGGAAGAAGGTCCTCGTCCTCTGCACCGCGAACTCCTGCCGCTCGCAGATGGGCGAGGGTTGGCTTCGGCACGACCTCGGCGAGAGCGTCGAGGCGTTCTCCGCCGGCACGACGCCGTCCTTCGTCCACCCGCGGGCGATCCAGGTCATGGCCGAGGCGGGCGTCGACCTCTCTTCTCACTCGAGCAAGGGGGTCGAGAGCCTCCGCGGGGTCGCGTTCGACCTCGTCGTCACCGTGTGCGACTCGGCGCGCGAGGCCTGCCCGGTCTTCCCGGGAGCGAAGCGGACCGTCCATCACGCCTTCGAGGACCCGGCCCACGCCGGGACCGGGGACGAGGCGCTTCCCGCCTTCCGCCGTGTCCGGGACGAGATCCGGTCCGTCCTCGTGCCGCTCGTCGCGCGGGAGCTGGAGCTGCCCGGGCGCTGAGGCCGCGCGATGAGGCGACGCCGCGCGAAGGGGGCGGGCCGATGACGGAGGCGACGCGAATCGTCTCCTTCCGCGTCGACGCCGACGGCCGCCTCGTCGCCGACCCGTCCGACTCCCGGCAGCTCGGCCTCCGGCCGGGCGACGCGCTCCGGCTCGAGACGGGCGACCCGCTCTGGGTCGCCCGACGCCCGGTCTCGAACCTCGCGCGCGTCTACGTCGAGCCTACGAACGCCTGCAACCTGACCTGCTCGACGTGCGTGCGGAACGTCTGGAGCGCCGAGTCGGGCTTCATGACGGAGGAGACGTTCGACGCCCTCCTTCGCGGGCTCGCGGCGTTCCCCCGTCCCCCGGTCCTCTTCTTCGGCGGCTTCGGCGAGCCGCTCGCGCACCCCCGGATCCTTCCGATGCTGGAGGAGGCCCGCAGCGCCGGCGCCGAGGTCGAGCTCATCACGAACGGCATCCTCCTCGGCGACGAGGTCCGCCGCGCCCTCGTCTCGCTCGGGCTTCGCCGGCTCTGGGTCTCGATCGACGGGGCGACGCCCGCCGCGTATCGCGACGTTCGGATCGGCGACGCCCTCCCGGAGATCCTGGCGAACCTCGCCGCGTTCCGGGCGCTGCGCGAGGCCTCGCGCGGCCGGGGCCCCCGGCTCGGCCTCGTCTTCGTCGCGATGCGCCGGAACGTCGGGCAGCTCCCCGACGTCGTGAAGCTGGGACGCGCGGCGGGGATGGACCGCCTCCTCGTGACGAACGTCCTCGCGTACACCGACGACCTGAAGGACGAGACCCTCTACGACGAGGGGCTCGCCCCGGGCGACGGGGACTCCCTGGAGAGGCCGGCGATCCTCCTCCCGCGCCTCGAGCCGTCGGGTGCCGTCCGCGAGGCCCTTGCCGCCGTGGTCGACGGCGGGCCGGTCGACCTGCGCCCTCGCCTCTCCGCCGTCCGCGGTCGCAACTTCTGCCCCTTCGTCGAAAGGGGGACGACCTCCGTGAGGTGGGACGGGACCGTCAGCCCCTGCCTCGCGCTCCTCTACGAGCACGCCTTCTGGCTCGGCGGCCGGCTCCGGCGGTCGTACCCGCTCGCCGTCGGGAACGTCCGGGAGAGGAGCCTCGCCGACGTCTGGGCCGACCCCGCGTACGTCGAGCTCCGGCGGCGCGTCCAGGCGTTCGACTTCTCGCCGTGCAGCTCCTGCAACACGTGCGAGATGGCCGACGACAACTCCCGCGACTGCTCGGGCTCTCCCCTCCCCGCCTGCGGCGGCTGCCTCTGGGCGCAGGGGTTGATCCAGTGCCCGTGACGCTCCCCGGACGCGGCGCCTCCGTCCGCCCCGCCTCGGCCCGCCCTCAGCCCTCCGCGACGAGCGCGTCCTCGGCGATCGCCGCCTCGTCGAGAGGGGGCGCCGCCTCGCGCGGCGGCGCCCCCCACGGCTCGCGCTCGCCGATCTGCTGGCGCCACATGGCGTAGTAGAGGCCCCGCTTCTCGACGAGCTCGTCGTGGCTCCCCGTCTCGACGATCCGCCCGCGCTCGAGGACGTGGATCGTCCCGGCGTGCGCGATCGTGCTGAGGCGGTGCGCGATCAGGATCACGATGTGCTGCCGGCTCCCCGAGACGTCCCGGACCGACGCGGCGATCTCCTGCTCGGTGATCGAGTCGAGCGCCGACGTCGCTTCGTCGAATATGAGGAGACGGGGGCGGCGCAGGAGCGCGCGGGCGATCGACAGCCGCTGGCGCTCCCCGCCCGAGACCCTGAGGCCCGACTCGCCGAGGCGCGTGTCGAGCCCGCGTCCCGAGCGCGTCAGGAGCGGCGTCGCCGAGGCGCGCCGGAGGGCCTCGAGCATCTCCTCGTCGGTCGCGTCCTCCTTCACGAGCTGGAGGTTCTCGCGGATCGTCCCCGAGAAGAGCTGCGGGTCCTGGGTGACGAAGCCGATCTGCCGCCGGACGCGGTTGTAGCGCAGCTCGTTGCTCGGCACTCCGTCGATCGTGATCACGCCCGCGGTCGGCCTGTACAGCCCCACGAGGAGCTTGACGAGCGTCGATTTCCCGGAGCCCGAGGGGCCGACGAACGCGACCGTGTCGCCGAGCTTCGCCTCGAACCCGATCTGGTCGAGGGCGTCTTCCGTCGCCCCGCGATAGCGGAAGGAGACGGCCTCGAAGCGGAGGCTCTCGATCTCGCCGACGTCGACCGGCTCCTCGGGCCGCTCCTCGACCGGCGTCGCCATGAGCTTCCCGAACGCGGCGAGCGAGGCCTCGGCCTCCCGGTGGTTCAGGAGGACGTTCCCCATCTGCTGGAGCGGCCCGAAGATCGTGTTCAGGATGAACTGGAACGCGATCAGCTCGCCCGGCGAGAGCGCCTTCCGGAAGATGAGCCAGAGGAGGATGAAGAGGATCGACTGCCGGAGGACGTTGATGATCGCCGCCTGCAGGAACGCGAGGCCCCGCACGCGCCTCACTTTCGCCATCTCGAGATCGAAGATCCGCTGCGTGTATCCCGAGAGGCGCCGGAATTCGGCCCGCGTCAGGCCGAGGCTCCGGACGAGCTCGATGTTCCGGAGCGACTCGGTGATCGCCCCCGACATCCGCGTCGTCTCCCGGACGACCTGCCGCTGGACGGTCTTGATCCGGCGGCTCAGGAGGCCGGTCAGCGAGCCGAGGACGAGGACGCCGATCCCGAACGCGGGGATCAGGAGCCAGTGACGCGTGAGCCCGTACCAGACGAGGAAGCCGACTCCGACGAGCGAGGAGTAGAGGACGGTCACCGAGGCGTTCACGAACCGCTCGGTGTCCGTCCTCACCTTCGTCAGGAGCGCCATCGTCTCGCCGCTCGAACGCTCCTCGGTCTCCTCGAAGGCGAGCCGGAGCGTGCGGCGGAGGCCGTCGTCGAACATGGCGCGCCCGACGCTCTGGACGAGGAGCCGCATCACGTACTCCTGGAGAGCCGAGGCGAGGCGGGCGGCGAGAGCGACGCCCGCCGCGACGAGGAGCCAGAAGAGCGCGCCGCGGACGAGCTCGGCCTCGGTGCGGCCTCCGGAAGCGAGGACGTAGCGGTCGACGATCCTCCCGAAGATGAGCGGGTCGACGAGCGTCAGGACCTGGGCGAGCCCGGCCAGGAGGAGGGTGAGGGCCACGAGCCCGCGGTGCGGCCGCAGGTAACGGCCGAGGATCGCCATCGGGGATTCGCGGCCGGACGGGTTCGCGCTCGGGCGGGACATCGCAGGCAAGGTACCACTCCGCCCGCGGCGAGCATCCGGCGCCTACTCCGGCCGAGACGACCCGGCGCGGCCCTCCCCCGACGGCGGGCCGGCGATCGGCATCCAGAACGAGAACGTCGCCCCGCGCCCCACGGCCCCTTCGGCCGCGACGTCGCCTCCGTGGCGGGTGACGATCCTCCTGACGAGGGCCAGCCCGACGCCCGTCCCGGCGAACTCGGACGGGGCGTGGAGGCGCTGGAAGACCCCGAAGAGCTTGTGGGCGTAGGCCATGTCGAAGCCGGCCCCGTTGTCGCGGACGCGATAGACGATCCGGCGCTCCTCGACCGCCCCCTCGATCTCGACGACGGGCGCCTCGACGAGGGCCGAGAACTTCACGGCGTTCCCGACGAGGTTTACCCAGACCTGCCGCAGGAGGTCCGGGTCGCCCTGCGCGGGCGGCAGGTCCGCGAGCCTCAGCTCGACCCGCTCGCCCGAAGGGGCCGCCAGCCGGGCCTCGGCGAACGCCGCGCGCGCGAGGCTGGTCATATCGACCCCGGTCCGCCGCATCTCGGCGCGCGAGGAGCGCGAGAAGGTCAGCAGGTCGTCGATGAGCCGGCCCATCTTCCGGGCGTTCCCGCTCACGATCCCGAGGAGGCGGCGCCCCTCGTCGTCGAGCTGACGCCCCTTCTCCTCGGAGAGGATCCGGGAGAAGCCGTCGATTGCCCGGAGCGGGGCGCGCAGGTCGTGCGAGACCGAGTAGGAGAAGGCCTCGAGCTCGCGGTTCGCTTCCGTCAGGAGCTCGGTCCGCCGGGC
>JAGOBQ010000496.1 GCA_017999215.1 Thermoanaerobaculia bacterium | reverse complement strand
CGTGAGGACCGAGCCGACCTTCGAGACGCGGATCGACTTCTTCTTGCCGAAGAGGCCGCCGAGGACGTCCATCGCCGCGCCCGCCATCGTGGCCATCGTCTCCATCGATCGCGACTTCTCGGCCTGCTCAGCGGCGGCGAGGTCGCGCTTCTTCTTCTCGATCCGCTCGAGGAGCGTGGCCGAGGGCTTCGCCTTCTCGCCGACACGGGCCGCGAACTCCTCCTCGCCTTCGCCCGGATTACCGAGGAGACCGGTGAGCGGGTCGCGCAGGAGCGTCGTCGCGAGGAGGTCCGGGAGCCGCTCCTTCAGCGCCTTCTCGACCTCCTTTACCCCCTTCGTGCCGACCCACGCCGGCAGCTCCCCGTAGGAAAGCGCGCGAGGCGCGGCCGACAGGAGCTCCTTTCCCTCGAGCTCGAGGACGTCCCCCTGAACGACCTCGCGCGGCGTGTCGGCCTCGAGCGGGAAGAGCTTCGTCGTCGTGATCTCGTCGGAGGTCCCCTTGCCGCTCTTGTAGCGGACGGCGACCTTCGCCCAGAGATAGGGCGCGGCGCGCTCGCCGCCGCGGCGGTCGAGCCAGCGGACCGGCCACTCGGAGGGGAGCATCGGCGGGCCGGAGGGAGGGGCCGCCTTCGCGGCAACGGCCGGAGTCGCGGCGGCCGCGAGGCCCCCGGCGGCCGCCGGCGCCGACTTCTTCAGCTTCGTCAGCTCGTCGCGCGTCATCGGGCCGCGGAGGTAGCTGATCGCCCAGCGGGTCTCGAAGATCTCGGGACCCTTCCGGTGGACGTCGTGGAGGAGGAACGTCCGCTTCTTCGTCTGGTTCAGCAGCGCGTCGACGTCGGTGAGCCCGGCCGCGTCGGTCAGGCCATCGGCGAGGCGGCGGCGATCGCGCTCGGTCTGGAGCGTCCCGACCCACCAGCAGCCGCAGTTCGAGAGCCCTTTGTAGTCGAGGTCGACCGGGTTCTGCGTCGCGAGGACGGTCCCGATGCCGAACGCGCGCGCTTGCTTGAGGAGCGAGAGGAGCGGCTTCTTCGTCGGCGGCTCCCCGGAGGGCGGGAAGAAGCCGAAGATCTCGTCGATGTAGATCAGCCCGCGGAGCGTCGTCGAGCCGGGCTGCGAGCGGAGCCAGGAGCGGACGCGCGAGAGGAGCGTCGCCACGACGAAGAGGCGCTCGGGGTCGGAAAGGTGCGCGATCGAGAAGATCGAGCAGCGCGCCGGGCTCCCCTTCCCGCCGAGAAGCACGTCGACGTCGAGCGGCACGCCCCCCCGGAACGCCGCCGTCGCGGGCGACGCGAGGAGGCCGTTCAGCGCGAGGACGAGGCCGTCGCGCTCCCTCTTGGGGAAGAACGTCTCGAGCGGGAGCGCCCCGACCGCGGAGAACGGCGGCTGGGCCGCGGCGCCGACGAGCGACTCGAGCGTCGCGGTCTCCCCCTTCCCCCAGATCTCCTCGACGCAGCGGGCGAGGAGGATGAACTCTCGCGAGGAGACCGGATCGGCGTCGCGGCCGAGGAGGCCGAGGAGGCCGCCGAGGAAGGCCGTCATCAGGTCGCGCCCCTCCTCGCTCTGCGGCCCGTCGGGGGGCGGCGCGAGGGCGCCGAGGAGGTCGACCTGGACGCCCGCGGTCGAGCCGGGGGTGTAGATCGTCACCTCGCGGGAGGCCGCGTAGGAGGCGACGTCGGCGGCCGAGATCCCCCAGCCGGCGAGGCCCTCCGTCCACTTCTTCGCCTCCCCTTCCGGCGTCGCCTCCCCCCCGGCCGGGAGCCACGGCGCGAACTCGTCGGGCGCGAGGCGCGGGAAGGCGAGCGCGAGGTTCCCGAGGTCCCCCTTCGGGTCGATCGCGAGGACGGGGATCCCCTGCTTCAGGAGCTCTTCGATGAGCAGGATGCCGAGGGCCGTCTTCCCGCTCCCGGTCATCCCGACGATGAGCCCGTGCGTCGTCAGGTCGTCCGGGTCGAGGGTCAGCGGCGCGGGCGAATTCGTGACGGATCGGCCGAGGAAGAGCTCGTTGCCCATGAAGCGACCTCCCGGGTGGAGTCCCGTGGCGAACGGGGATCTTACCGGCCGCGCGGACATAATCGGCCCATGAACGACGGACCGAGCCCCGCGATCCGGGTCACGCTGATGCCGAAGGACACGAACGCCCACGGGACGATCTTCGGCGGCGTCCTCCTCTCGCACCTCGACCTCGCGGGAGCCGTCGCCGCCCGGCGGCACTGCGACCGAATGGTGACCGTGAAGATGACGGAGGTCGTCTTCCACGAGTCGGTCTTCGTCGGCGACCTCGTGTCGTTCTACGCCGACGTCGTAAGGATCGGGAACACCTCGATCACCGTGAAGGTGATGGTCGACGCGCAGCGGGGATGGGGCGCCGGGGAGCCGGTGAAGGTGACGGAAGCCGAGATCGTCTACGTGAACGTCGACGAGAACCGCCGCCCCGTCCCGATCGCGCGGCGCGAGATCGCCGCCCGGTAGGCGGCTACTCCTCGCCGCGCGGCCGCGCCCGGTTCCGCTTCCGCTTCGCGAGGCGCTTCTTGAGCTCGAGGCGGGCCTCGCGCGAGCCGGCCGTCGGCCGTGTCGCCCGCCGCTTCCTCGGCACGACGAGCGCCCTCGCGACGAGAGCCCGCGCCTTCTCGCGCGCCCGCTCGAGGTTCCGGTGGAAGTCCCGGCTCTCCCCCGCCGTCAGGCGCAGGAAGCCGTCCGCGTCGCGCCTCCCCTCGGCGAGCGCGAGGAGCCGCGCGCGCGCCTCGTCGTCGAGCCCCTCGACGAGCGCGAGGTCGACGTAGAGCTCCGCCTTCGAGGCGACCTTGTTCACGTTCTGCCCGCCCGGGCCGCCCGAGCGGACGCCGCGAGCCTCGAGCGCGGCCGCGGGGATCCTCACGCCGGGGGCGACGTCGATCGGGTCGGGCACCGGCACATCGTGCCACGGCTCCGTATGATGGGTGCGAGACGCAGAGAGTGACGAGCACACGCTCTTCCGAGGTCCCCTCCGGCGCCTGGCGTCGTACGGGAGACGTCCTCCTCGCGCTCGCCGTCGTCCTCGCCGCGACCGCCCTCGGCCGGGCCGGCGGCGCGAACCCGACGACCGCCGGCTTCCTCTTCCTCGTCGCCGTCCTCGGGCTCGCCGTAGGGCGAGGGCTGACGGCGGCCGCCGTCGGCTCCGTCGCCGCGACGCTCGCATTCAACTGGTTCTTCTTCCCGCCCCTCCACACGTTCACGATCGCCGAGCCCGCGAACTGGGCCGCCCTCTCCGCCTTCCTCATCGTCGCCGTCGTGGCGAGCCGGCTCGTCGTGAAGGCCAGGGAGAAGGCGGCCGAGGCCGAGGCACGAAGGCGCGAGCTGGAGCTCCTCTACGACCTCTCCGTCGACCTCTTCGCCGCCACGAACA
Source organism: Thermoanaerobaculia bacterium (assembly GCA_017999215.1). Taxonomy (GTDB): domain Bacteria; phylum Acidobacteriota; class Thermoanaerobaculia; order UBA5066; family UBA5066; genus UBA5066. The sequence goes on along the minus strand of JAGOBQ010000496.1, from coordinate 309 downwards.
GGGTCGGCCTCCTCGGCGAGACGGCCGGTCGCGTCGTGCGCTCTCTCGGCGCGCGCGGCGGCGGTCTCCTCGAGCCGCGCGAAGGCGAGGCGCGTCCCGTCGCCGTCTCCTGGAGCGGCGAGCCGCTTCCCCCCGAGGGGGAGCGGCTCGCGCGGACCGTCGCCGAGCGGCGGGAGGGCGCCGAGGTTCCCGCGGCCGAGGGCCGGCGCGGCGCCTACCTCCCGCCCGTCCTCGGAGGCAGGTCGAGCGGCGTCCTCGTCCTCCTCGGGACGGCCGCCAGCGCGACCGTCCTCCGCCCGCCCGCCCGCC
>JAGOBQ010000495.1 GCA_017999215.1 Thermoanaerobaculia bacterium | reverse complement strand
ACGTAGCGGCTGACGGCGTCGGGTTCGGGGGCCTTTCTCGAGAGGCCGTTCTCGCCGTGCAGGACGGGCGGCTTCTCGGGGGTGAGGATCAGCGTGAGCGTCTCCTCGACGCCGTCGACCCTGTCGTTCGCCCGCAGGTAGAGCTTCCCCCCGAGCTCGGTGAGCCTCCAGTCCTCGTTCGCGACGTCCAGGTGCGTCGTTCGGGCCGAGGCGCCGCCGGGCCCGTCGCGGTGGGTCCGCTCGGCGTAGCGGAACGTCTTCCCGTCGACGTCGGTCCGAGCGAAGTGGGCGAGGTGGAGGTCCCGCGGGGCGAAAGCCGACGTTCGAGCCCCCTTCGGCTCGTCGACGAGGCCGGTCCGGAAGAAGGTGAGCTGGAAGCCCGACCGGCGCCCCTCGGCGTCGGAAAGGTGGCCGGTGACGTACCACCACTCGACGCGCGCGTCGTCGTGCGCGCCGTGGTCGCGCGGGAAGGCGGGCGCGGCTCCCGGATCGAGGGGCCGGAAGCGGCCGCCGTCGGCGGAGAGCGGGGCGAACGAGGAGAGGAGCGAGAGGGCCGCGAGAGCGGCGGCCGAACGAAGAGTCGCCGCGAACCCGCGAGCGGGCCGAGCGGAGATCGGGGCGCGATTCGGCGACACGGGGCTACTCCTCCTTGAGGACGGCGGCGGGGTCGGTCGCCGCCGCGAGGCGCGCGGGGCGTGCGGCGGCGGCGAGCGTTGCGAGGAGGACGAGCGCGAGCGCGCCCGCGAGGAAGAGCCACGGCACGTCGGTCCGGATCGTCCATCCGAAGGACTGGCGGATGACGACGTGGACGAGGACGAGGCCGATCGCGGCGCCCGCGGCGACGCCGAGGAGGATGCCGAGCGAGGAGAGCGCGGCCGCCTCGAGCCGGACGGCGCGGGCGACGCGCGCGGCGGAGGCCCCGAGGACGCGCAGGAGGGCGATCTCGCGCCGCCGCTCGAGGACGAGCGCGAGGAGCGTGGAGAAGACGCCGAGGACGGCGACGGCGATCGCCACGGCCTCGAGCGCCCAGGTCACGGCGAACGTCCGGTCGAACAGGGCGAGCGCCGCCTCGCGAAGCGCGGCGTTCGTCTGGACGCGGAGCGCGTAGCGCCCGCTCGCCGCGGCGTGGAGCCGCCGCCGGGCCTCCTCCGGCGCGACTCCCGGCTCGAGGCGGACGGCGAGGCTCACGGCGCCGTCCATCCGGAAGAGCTTCCGGAAGAGGGCGCGGTCGATCGTCACCGTGCCGCGGTCGTTCGAGTAGTCGCGGTAGACGCCCGCAACGCGAAGCGCGACCGGACCGTCGAGCGCGGGGAGGGAGACCGAGTCCCCCGCCTTCACGCCGAACTTGACGGAATAGGGCTCCGAGACGACGGCCTCGTCTCTCTCGAGGGCGCGCGCGAGGACCTCGCGCGTGCGGCTTCCGTCGACCATCGGCAGGTCGCCGTGAGCGGCGACGAGGTCGAATCGTCCCGAGCCGATCGAGTAGGGCGCGCCGTCCCGCGTCGCCTCGAACGAGAGGAACGGGTCGACGGAGGCGACGCCGGGCACCGACTCGACGAGGCCGATCGCCTCCTCGGGAAGGCGCCCGAGCGCGCGCTGCGAACGGCCGCTCTCGGGGGCGACGAAGAGGTCGGCCTTCAGCGTCTCCGAGACCCAGTCGACGACGGTCGCGCGGAACGACCCGACCATGAACGCCACGGCGACCATCATCGAGATCCCCATCGAGAGGGCCGCCACGGCGACGGCCGTCCGCGAGAGGCTCCCGGTCAGGTTCGCGCGGGCGATCCGCGCCTCGACGCCGAGGAGGCGGACGGCCGGGCCGTCCGCCCGTCGCGCCACGGTCACGACGGCGAGCGGGGCGAGAAGGGAGACGCCGGCGACGACGAGGAAGACCGAGGCGAACCCGAAGAGGGGGAGGCCGTTCACCGGTCCGGGACGCGTCGCGAGGGCGGCCAGCGCGAGGGCGACGACGCCCCCGAGGGCGAGCGGCCCGACGGCGCGCCGCCGGGAGGCCTCGACCGAACCCTGCCGGATCGTCGCCGCGGGCTCCACCCGGGCGGCCTCGACCGCTGGCGCGAGGGCGGAGAGGATCGACGCGCCGAGGCCGGCGAGGAACGACGTCGCGAGCGCCGACGGGGCGAGCGTGAAGCCGGGCGCCGCCTGCGGAAGGTAGAAGTCGGTCGCGGTCCCGCCGACGGCGGCGAGCGCGATCCGGGCCAGGAGCGCCCCGAGCGCGACGCCGAGGGCCCCCCCGAGGACGCCGAGAGCGGCCCCTTCCGCGAGGAAGACCAGGAAGACCGAACGGGCCGAGGCGCCGAGCGCGCGGACGGTGCCGATGTCGCTCCGCCGGCGCAGGACCGAGATCGAGAGCGTGTTGTAGACGAAGTAGGTGCCGACGAGGAGCGCGACGAGGCCGAGGGCCGTCAGGTTCACGCGAAAGGAGCGGACCATCCGGTCGACGGTCGCCGTCCGCCGCTCGGGGCGCCCGACGGTGACGCCGGGCGGGAGCGAATCGCGGACGGAGGCCTCGAGCGCGTTCCGGTCGGCTTCGCCGAGTCCGGCGGGAAAGACGAGGTCGATCCGGTCGAGATGACCCACGCGCCCGAGCACCTCCTGCGCCGTGGCGAGGTCGGCGAAGAGGACGGAGCCGGCCGCCGCCCGCGCCGCCCCCGAAAGCCCCAGGATCCCGGCGACGCGCAGACGGTGCGCCGCGCCCCCCGCAAGGACGTCGAGCTCCGCGCCCGGCGCGAGGCCGAGTCGCTCGGCGAGCGGCGCGGGGACGAGGACCGCTCCGGCCCGGAAGATCCCGAAGAGCCCCTCGAGCGACGTCTCGTCCGCCGTCTCCGCGACGAAACGGTAGTCCCTTACCGAAGGGTCCGTGACCGGGTCGATGCCGAGGAGCTCGAGGACCTCTCCACCTCGGCCACCTCGGCCGCCTTCGCCTCCTACGCCGCCGAGGGCGACCGTCGCCGACACCGCGGGGACGATCGCGACCCCCTTCGTGCGGAGCCAGGCGAGCCTCTCGAGCGTCTCCTCCGGAATCCCCGGCCCGTCGGCGAGAACGGTCAGCCCCGCCTTCCCGGCCACGACGTCGACCGTCGCCGTGAAGGACGAGAGGACGGAGGCGTTCGCGAGGAGGATCGCGGCCATCGTCGCGACGCCGACGGCGATTCCGGCGACGGTCAGGACGAATCGCCCGCGGTCCTCCCGAAGAGGGCGAAGGAGGAGCGGGGCGAGGAGCGGCCGGGTCCGGCTCACGCCTCGAGCCGGCCGTCGCGGAGGCGAAGGGCCCGGCGCGCCCGCCGCGCCGCCTCGTCCGAATGCGTCGCGAGGAGGATCGTCACCCCCCGGGCCGAGGCGAGCTCCGCGATCAGGTCGAGGACCTGCGCGCCGCTGCGCGAGTCGAGGCTGCCCGTCGGCTCGTCCGCGAGGAGGAGCGCCGGCGAGGCGACGAGGGCGCGCGCGACGGCGACGCGCTGCATCTGGCCGCCCGAGAGCTGCCACGGGAAGGAGCCCGCCTTCGCCGCGAGCCCGACCTCGCCGAGGAGCTTCTCCGCCCGCCCGTCCGCTTCGGCGGGCGGGACTCCGTCGAGGAGGAGCGGCAGGGCGACGTTCTCGAGCGCCGTCATCGTCGGGAGGAGGTTGAAGAGCTGGAAGACGGTGGCGGCGGTCCGCCGGCGGTAGAGGTCGCGGTCCGCCTCGGAGAGGCGCGCGAGGTCTCTCC
>JAGOBQ010000494.1 GCA_017999215.1 Thermoanaerobaculia bacterium | reverse complement strand
CCCCGCGCCGCTCCTCACCCCGCCCCCCCGCAGCGCGCGCGGCCTCCTCGCCGTCCGTGCGCTCCGCCCCGCAGTCGAGCTGGAGGTCCTCACCCATGACGACGCCCCCGTCTCCCTCAGCGCCCTCCCTCCGTCTCCGACGCCCGTCCGAGGCCGGGTCCGCGTGGCCGCCGGCCCCTGGACCCTCGAGGACGGATGGTGGTCCGAGACCCCTGCCGCCCGCGACTACTGGGACGTCGAGCTCGACGGCGGCGGCCTCTACCGCCTCTACCGCGACCGCCCCACCGGCAGGTGGTACGCCGACGGCGTCTACGACTGACGCCCCGAAGCTCCTCGACCGGATGCGCCACGCGCTCCGCGCGAAGCACTACTCCCTCCGCACCGAGCGCGCCTACGTCGACTGGGCCCGCCGCTACGTCCTCTTTCACGGCAAGCGTCACCCTCGCGAGCTCGGCCCCGACCACGTCAACCGCTTCCTCACCCACCTCGCCGTCGCGAAGCACGTCGCCGCCAGCACCCAGAACCAGGCCCTCTCCGCGCTCCTCTTCCTCTACGGCGAGGTCCTCGGCATGCCCCTCCCGCGAGAGGACGGCCTCGTCCGCGCGAAGAAGCCGCACCGCCTCCCGACCGTCCTGACGCGCGAGGAGGTCGCGCGCCTCCTCTCGCGCCTCGACGGCCCGCCGAAGATCGCCGCGACGCTCCTCTACGGCGCCGGCCTCCGCCTCCTCGAGGTCCTCCGTCTCCGCGTCAAGGACGTCGACTTCGGCCTCGGGCAGCTCGTCGTCCGCGACGGCAAGGGACAGAAAGACCGCGTCACCATGCTCCCCGATGCGGCCCGCGGCGCGCTCGCGCTCCACCTCCAGGATGTCCGCCGCCTCCACGCGCGCGACCTCAAGGAGGGCTTCGGCCGCGTCTTTCTCCCCTACGCCCTCGACCGGAAGTCGCCCGACGCCGCCGAGCTCTGGAGCTGGCAGTGGGTCTTTCCCGCAGCCACGCGCTCCCGCGACCCGCGTACCCGCATCGAGCGCCGCCACCACCTCCACGAGACGATCCTCCAGCGCGCCGTCCACAACGCCGTCGTCGCCGCCGGCATCGACAAGCCCGCCACCTGCCACACGCTGCGCCACTCCTTCGCGACGCACCTCCTCGAGGACGGCTACGACATCCGGACCATCCAGGAGCTGCTTGGACACCGCGACGTCTCGACGACCATGATCTACACTCACGTCCTCAATAAGGCGGGAGGGCGAGGCGTACGGAGTCCCCTGGATCGGATGGCCTGAGGCCCTGCCCTTCCCGGCACGGAGGTCCCATCGCCAGGGTCACCGATCGTCGATTTCCCGCCGCAATTCGAGATTCTGTCTCCAGATGAACTTTTTTTTTGCGGGAGGGGCACTCTCGCCCTCCCAAAACACTCATAGGTAGTAGATGGGGACGTCGCGCATGCCTGCCACCCAAGGGCACGGAGTGTCTTCGCGCGAAATTGGCCCACCCCGCATCTCACGACCCTGCAATCACTTGGCAATCCCCCCGCTGTCAATCCCAATTCCCCTTACACACCTCCCCCAGCTGTCCATCCCACACCCGTACCCCGCTTACATCTCACTTCCCGCTGTCTATCCCCCCACCCCCCCGCTGTCGAAGAACGGTTAGGTGGCAGCGTCTGGCGACATACTCATCTGGTAATCCTGCGAACCGAAGGAGACACGCATGACTCGTCGCTCTTTGTCGCTTGCCCTCGCGCTCGGCCTCCTCGGGGGTCTCGTACTCGCCCTCAGCCACGCCTTCTTCACGCCGGGCAAGTACATCCTCCTGCCCTGGGCGGCTGTCGTTCTCGGCTCCGTCGTCGCGATCAGGGCTGACTCCATCGCGAACCTTTCGGAACGCTTCACCGTTGGCTTCGTCGCGTTCGCTGTCTCCTCCATCGCCCTGTACGCCGCGGTTCTTTTCTCCCCGGGTGTCCACTCGGTCGGCCTACTCGGCCACGCGTGGCGTATCGGCGTGCTTCTGGCCATCGGTGCACTGCTGAACCTCGTCACCGCTCCTCTTTCGCGTCCCGCTCCTGCACACTCGCCGCAGGCTGCATGAAGCAGGTCTTCCGCTACTCCTGAGCCCGCTCTCGGCCTGGCTTTCGCTCGGGGCATTCGACCATCGTCTCCTCAAAGCACGTTCATCGAGGCGCGGTCGTGCCACCTAACCCGGCGTGCAGCGGACTCGCGCTGCTTCGCCGCGCTCGCCGCTGACGCTGCGGTTAGGCCTCGAAATGAAGGCTCTCGTCCTCATCCCACTCGTTCTCTTGGGCACCGTCTCTCTGGACGGCTGCTCCAAGATCGAGGAGCCCCCGCCCTCGCCGCGCCTTTCGTCTGCCTCGCCCTGGCCACCTACCGAGCCGACCCCGAGTCTCTTCGCCTCGGCCCCTTCCGGCCGCACCACCTCTGCGGCATCGTCAGATGAAGCAGATGCATTCGGCATCTATCGCGTCGGTGGCCAGGTCATCGCTCCAGTCGAGATCAGCCGGGTCGCTCCGGTCATACCCGAGCGCTACCGTCGCGTTCGCATCACCCAGCCGCTCTACATCTACGAGGCCGTCATCACAATCGACGGCACCGTCTCTAACCTCCGCCTTCTCCGCGGTCCAACAAGCGAGGAGCCCTACATCTCGTTCGAGCGCGCCTTTCGCGAGGCCTTCGCGCAGTGGCGTTATCGCCCGGCCACGCTCTACGGTCGCCCCGTTCCCGTACATCTCACACTCACAGGAACCCTTGAGGTCCGTTAGCGCTCGAGGCCTAACCCGGCGTGCAGCGGACTTCGCTTCGCTGCGCTCGCTCGCCGCTGACGCCCACGGTTAGGCCATCGCCTGGGGCGGCGTGCTTCCAGCGCCCCATTCGTCGCCCACATTCGCTCGTGGAGCCATCATGAACTGTCCGAAGTGCAGACTCGAGAGCCCGCCCGACGCGTCACGGTGCGATTGCGGCTGGGACTTCGCGACCCAAAGCCAAGCGGCGTCGCTCCTTCCCGCTCAGGCTGCGTCCGCCCAGATGCCTTCGCACCCCCTGGTGCGCCGGGGTCGCGCACTCGCACTGGGAGGTCTTGCCGCCATGGTCGGCTTCGGGTCAGTCGGTCGGCTGCTCGGAGAGAGCCCCTTCGGTCTCTTCCTTGGCGCCGTGGGCGACGTCGGCGCCTTTGTTCTCTTTGCCGGCCTCGCAACGTGGGCGGTAGGGGCACTGCGGTCACGGCGTACGTCATCAGCCACCTGAACCGTGCTCAGAATCCACCTACATCCAAGGTCTCACTCTTTCTCGCCGGCGTGGCCTAACCCCGGCGTGCAGTGGACTCGCTGCGCTCGCCACTGACGCCAGACGTTATGCGCACCCAGACACGTCTGTAGGCCGCTTCGAATGGTCGTGCATTCGCTGAAGCCTGGGCCCGCAGGGTCGGTCCTGCGAACGCCCGGGGATCCCCGGCGAGGGCGCTGCAAGAAGAGCACTGGCGCCGAACGCTCCGTGTGCGTTCACGCCTTCGGGCACGTAGCTTCCCGTCTCGCCACAGTCATGTCGTCGAGCCCGGCGCCCCATCGCTTCGCTCACCGAGCCGCGCCTCTCTCGGCGACCACGTCATCGAGGGTGCAGGCCCGCTCCTTCGCACTCGGGCTCATCCATGTGTCGTCTCCGGCGCGGCCCAGCAGCGCCCACGCCCCGGGCCGGTCCAGCGCCGGGTTTCTCTCTGTTC
>JAGOBQ010000493.1 GCA_017999215.1 Thermoanaerobaculia bacterium | reverse complement strand
GTATAAGAGCCGGACCTGGGACCTCGCGCCGCTCCCCGGGCCGAAGCCGCTCGACGGCGACGCGGCCTCGTGGGTCGCCTCCGCGGACGGCCGGAAGGACCTCTCCGCCGCGCGGAGCCTCCTCCGGGCCGGCGAGCTCGAGGAGAAGGTGAAGAAGGCCGCCTGGCTTCCGAAGGTGGGCGTCGCGGCCCGGTGGGACCTCCACGACAAGAACCTGTTCGGCGCGAGCGGCTCCGCCGGCACGATCATGGCGTTCGCCTCGGTGAACCTCTTCCAGGGGGGCGCCGACAAGGCCGCCCTCGCCGCCGCCCGCGCGGACGCCCGCGCCGGGCGCGAGGACGTCGCCCGCTTCGCGGACGGCGTCGCCCTCGAGGTCCGCCAGGCGTACGAGGAGGCCGCGACGGCCCGCTCCCGGCACGCCACCGCCGTGAAGGCGCTCGAGTCCGCCCGCGAGAGCGAGCGGATCACCGACGAGCGCTTCCGGAGCGGAGTCGTGAAGACGATCGACCTCCTCGACGCGGCGACCGCCCGCCGGGAGGCCGAGACCCGCGAGCTCGTCGCCCGGGCCGACGCGCACGCCACCGCGCTCCGCCTCGCCGTCAAGGCCGGGAAGGCGCCGGAGACGGCGATCCCGTGACGGAAGCCCGCCCCCGCACCCCCGCACAGATGAAGAAGAGCACGGAGGCTCGCATGACCCCTCGGAAGACCCACTCCCTCGTCGCGATCACCGTGGCGGGCTCGCTCGCCCTCGCCGCCTGCGGAGGCGGGAAGAAGGCCGCCGACGCCGCCGCCCCCGCCCCCGTCACCGCCTCCCTCGCGAAGGCCGAGATGCGCGACCTGGCGCAGCGGATCGAGCTCTCCGGCACGGTCGAGGCCGGGAAGTCCGCGATGGTGAGCAGCCGCGTGATGGCCGCCGTCGTCGCCGTCGCGGTGAGGGAGGGCGACCTCGTCGCCCAGGGGCAGCTCCTCGTCGAGATCGACCCGCAGACCGCGAAGGGGCAGGAGTCGCAGGCCCGCGGCGCCCTCTCCCAGGCGAAGGCCGGCTTCGCGCTCGCGGAGCGGAACTGGCAGCGCTTCCAGGCGCTCCAGAAGTCGGGCTCGGCCTCCGAGCTCGAGGTCGACATGGCCCGCATGCAGTACGAGCAGGCGAAGGGGGCCGTCGAGCAGGCGACCGGCGCCGTCGAGGCCGCCTCCTCCGTCGCGCGCGAGTCGCGCGTCGTCGCGCCATTCGCCGGGCGCGTCGCCCGGAAGATGGTCGACCCGGGCGACCTCGCCGCCCCCGGACGGCCGCTCGTCGTCGTGGAGTCGACCGCGGGCCGCCGCCTCGTCCTCTCGATCCCCGAGAGCGTCGCCGTCGCGTCGAAGCTGAAGACCGGCGCCCTCCTCCCCGTCTCGCTCGACGCGATGCCGGGCGCCCCCCTGACCGGCCGCGTCGTCGAGATGTCCGCCGGGGCCGACCCGGCGAGCCACTCCTTCACGGCCCGCGTCGAAGTCTCGGGCGCCGAGGTGCCGACCGGCGTCACCGGCCGCGCCCTTCTCGAGACGGGCCGCCGGACGGCCGTCGTCGTCCCCGCCGCCGCCGTCCTCCGGCAGGGGGCGATGAGCCTCGTCGTCGTGAAGGACGCCGAGGGGAAGGCGCGGACCCGCGCCGTCACGCTCGGCACCCGCGACGGCGACCTCGTCGAGGTCCTCTCCGGGCTGAAGGGGGGCGAGGACGTCCTCGTCGGCCTCGCGCAGGCTCCGGCCGACGGCGCCGCGGTGAACGTCTCCTCCGAGGTGGCGAAGTGAGCGAGCCCCGCGACGAGGCGGCCCCGAAGGCCGCCGAGGGCGCCGCGGGGCCGACCCCGCCGCCGTCCCACGCCGACACGAAGCGCGAGGCGCTCCGGCTCAAGATGACGCGCCGCCCCGGCGGCGCCTCCGGGCGGATCGCGAAGGCCTCCCTCGAGTCGAAGCTGACGCCGCCCCTCGTCGTCGCCTCGCTCCTCGTCGGGGCGTTCGCCGTGATGGTGACCCCGCGCGAGGAGGAGCCGCAGATCAAGGTCCCGATGATCGACGTCTTCCTCGGGATGCCGGGTGCGACCGCCCGGGAGGTCGAGCGACGGCTGACGTCGCCCCTCGAGAAAGCGATCTACGAGATCCCGAACGTCGAGTACGTCTACTCGATCACCCAGCCCTCGGGCGGGATGATCATCGTCCGCTTCCTCGTCGGGACCGACCCTGACCAGGCGGCGGTCCGCGTCCACACGAAGCTCGCCGAGAAAGCCGGCGAGCTCCCGCCCGGCGCCATGCCCCCGCTCGTCGTTCCGCGCGGCATCGACGACGTCCCCGTCCTCGCCTACACGCTCTGGTCCTCGGACGCCTCCCCGATGCAGCTCAAGGAGGTCGCCGAGGAGCTGAAGGTCGAGCTGACGAAGCACCCGCGCGTCGCGCAGGTGACCGTCCTCGGCGGCGAGAAGCGGGCCGTGAAGGTCTCCTTCGACCGCGACCGCCTCGCGGCCCACCAGGTCTCCCTGCTGCAGGCCTACGTGGCGCTCTCGGGCGCGAACTGGCGCCTCCCCGCGGGGAGCTTCGCGACCTCCGACGTCGAGATCCAGGTCGAGGTCGGCTCCCTCTTCCGCTCGGCGGAGGAGGTCGGCAACGCGGTCGTCGCCGTCTGGAACGGCCGCCCCGTCTTCCTGCGCGACGTCGCGACCGTCACCGACGGAGCCGACGAGCCCTCCCAGTACGTCTGGATGGTCGCGGGCGCGGGCGCGGCCCACCACGGCCTTCCGGCCGGGGCCGACACCGCGGCCGTCACCGTCTCCGTGGCCAAGAAGCCCGGGACGAACGCGGTCGAGCTCGTCGAGGACCTCGACGCGCTCGTCGCGGGGCTGAAGGGGAAGGTCGTCCCCTCGAACGTCACGCTCACGAAGACGCGCGACTACGGCCACACGGCCGACGAGAAGTCGAACGAGCTCATCTTCCACATGGCGCTCGCGACGTTCTCCGTCGTCCTCCTGATGGCCTTCGCTCTCGGGAGGCGCGAGGCCGTCGTCGTCCTCGTGGCCGTCCCCATGACGCTCGCCCTCACGCTCGCGTCGTCGTACCTCTTCGGCTACACGCTGAACCGCGTCACGCTCTTCGCGCTCATCTTCGCGATCGGCATCCTCGTCGACGACGCGATCGTCGTCGTCGAGAACATCCACCGGCACTACGAGCTCGGCTGGGGCCCTCCGCGCCTGACGACGATCTACGCCGTCGACGAGGTCGGGAACCCGACGATCCTCGCGACGTTCGCGGTCGTCGGCGCGCTCCTGCCGCTCGTCTTCGTCTCCGGGCTCATGGGACCGTACATGGCCCCGATCCCGATCAACGCCTCGGCGGCCATGATCTTCTCCCTCTTCGTCGCGTTCGTCGTCTCTCCCTGGCTCACGTTCAAGCTCTTCCGGAAGTACGCCGAGGAGCACGCGAACCGCTCCGCCTTCGAGAGCCACGCCGCGACGCCCCAGGAGGACAAGCTCCACCGCTTCTACCAGAAGCTCTTCACGCCGCTCCTTCAGAGCCCGGCGAAGAGCTGGGCCCTGATCGGCGGCGTCGTCGTCCTCCTCCTCCTGTCGACCTCGCTCGTCTACTTCAAGGTCGCCAAGGTCAAGATGCTCCCGTACGACAACAAGAGCGAGATCCAGGTCGTCGTCGACATGCCCGAGGGGACGACGCTCGAGGCGACGAACGCCGTCGCGCGGGACCTGGCGC
>JAGOBQ010000063.1 GCA_017999215.1 Thermoanaerobaculia bacterium | reverse complement strand
GGAGCTTCGTCTCGACGTCCTCGGAACGGCGCCCGGATCGGACGTGTATCTGAACGGTTCGATCGTCAAGACCGCTGCACTCGCGGCGGGCGACCGGATCCAGATTGGCGAGGCGACGATCACCCTGCTGAACGGACCCGCTCCGAATCCGAACAGGATCTCGGCGCCGCCGCCGCGAGGCCGGGACGCCTTCTCCGTCGCTTCGGCCGCCCTTTCCCCGCTGCCGCCCCCGCCGGCCCGGCCCGCGGGGCCGGCGCCGCGTGCGCCGGAGCCGCGACCGAGGTCGTACGAGCCGGTCCACGCCGTCCGGCCGGCCGAGAACCGCTCGCTCTCGGCGGCGCAGGGATTCCGCCTCGCCGACGTCTGGGGCGAGATCTTCGGACGGCTCCGCGCGTCGGCCACCCTGGAAGAGAGGCTCCAGGAGGTCGCGTCGTACCTCTCCTCCTCCACGCCGGTCCACAGCGCGGCCTTTCTCTCCGTGGCCGACGCGTCGGCGGGAGAGGCGATCGCCGCGATCTGGAAGGGGACGCTGCCGCGGCTCGGCCGCCGCTCCGTCGACGAGGTCTTCGCCTCCGGCGGACCGACCGACGTCTTCGAGGCGGGCATGCGCCTGCGGGTCTACCCGGTGACGCGGCCGGGCGCCGAGGCGGTGGGCCTCCTCGTCCTGCCGATGGAGCTCGCCGCCGACCCGCTCCTGAACGACCTCGCCGTCGCGCTCGCCGCGGCGATCGGGTTCGTCCACGCCGAGCGCGCCGACGCGCCGTTCGGCGAGCGCACCAGCGCCCACGCCCCCGCGGCGATCGTGACCGCGCCGCTCGAGGACCCCGTCACCGCGGTGGTCGGCTCTTCCCTCGCGATCCAGAACCTCCGCGTCTCCCTGCAGCGGATCGCGTCGGCCCGCGCGCCCGTCCTCGTGATCGGCGACGTCGGCACCGGCAAGACGCTCGTCGCCGAGACGCTCCACGCTCTCTCGCCGCGGCGCCCGCGCCCGCTCGTGAGGATCTCCGCGACCGCGTCCACCGCGGCGGCCCTCGAGGAGGACCTCCTCGGGACCGCCGGCCCGCCTGACCGGCGGCGCCGTCCGGGCCGGCTCTTCGAGGCCGACGGCGGGACGCTCCTCATCGAGGAGGTGAGCGAGCTCCCCGCGCCGACCCAGGCGCTCCTCTACCGCCTCCTCGAGGCGCGCGAGGTCGTCGCCCCCGGCGGCCGCTCCGTTCCCGTCGACGTCCGCGTCATCGGCACCTCCTCGCGGCCCCTCACGCGGGCGGTCGAGGAAGGGACGTTCCGGGACGACCTCTACTACCGGCTCTCGGCCCTCACGCTCCGCCTTCCGACGCTCCGCGACCGCAAGGAGGACATCCCCGCTCTCCTCGACGCCTTCGCCGCGCGCCACGGGGGGCCGCCCGCGGCGGCCTACGACGTCGAGGCGATGAACGCCCTCCTCGACTTCAACTACGCGGGGAACGTCCGCGAGGTCGAGAACGAGGTCCGGCGCCTCGCCGCGCAGCTCGGGACGGGACCCGTCCGCCTCTCCGACCTCGACGCGAAGTTCGGCGACGAGCACGTCGAGCTGACGCTCGCCGAGAGCGACGACCTCAAGGAGATCGTCGAGAAGGTCGAGCGCCAGGTCATCGAGCGCGTCATGCGCAAGGTGCGCGGCAACCAGTCGCTCGGAGCGCGCCTCCTCAACATCTCCCGCGGCTCCCTCATCGCGAAGATGAAGGAGTACGACATCAAGGACTTCCGGTACCTCAAGAGGCAGGATTAACAGCGGAGCCTGGAACGTGAATGGGGGGTCCGGGGGGCCGCGCACGGACCCAGCAGTCCGCTCGAACCGCCGATGAGTGGGCGGGGGTCCGGGGGGCGCGCGAAGCTCAGCCCCCCGGCGAGGAAGCCCCCCGGCGAGCGCGGCAGGACGGACAGCGGTCCTGGATCGTGGCTGGGGGGGCCGGGGGGCCGAACGCCTCAGCCCTTCCCCTTTGAACGCCGCCTCTTCCCGGAGGCGGCGTTTCCCTTTCCGGCGTCCGCCTTCGCGTCCTCCCCGATCCGGAGCGTCAGCGCCCAGAAGACGAACGGCACCGCGAACTTCCCGATGATGTCGAAGAAGTAGCGCCCCGTCGCCACGACCTCCCGCTGCCAGCGCGGCCACGTCGCGACGCTCCACGCTCCGAGCTGCGTCGCGTAGAGCGTCTGGACGGCGAAGGAAAGGTGGAGCACCTGCGTCAGGAGGAGCGCGGCGAGGGCAGCCGCGGCCCGGGCGGGGAACGCGGTGGCGCGCAGGTCGCGCGGCGTCGCGAAGAGGAGCGCGAGGAGGAGGACGAGGTTCGCCGTGATCGGCGCGGCCGAGAAGGCCGGCGTCTCGGAGCGGGAGGAGAGGTCGGCCCTCTGTACGACCACCTTCCCGTCCTCGAACGCGAGGCGGGTCACCTTCGTTCGCTCGGCGGCGCGGATCCACCCCTCGCACGCCCGGGTCACGAGCGCGCCCCAGGGACGCCCCACGAGGGCGAACCAGAGGACGATCGCGAGCCCCGCGGCGAGCGGGAGCCTAGCGAGGAGCTTCCGGAGCCGTGGGTCGATTCGGTCTTGCATAGCGGTCTGCCCAGAGGAGGAAGAGGGCGACGCCGAAGAGGATCACGATCGCCTGCCAGACGACGATGTGCGAGTCCTCGAAGTGCTCGGGGAAATGGACCCCGATGTAGAAGAGGCTGACGATCCGGACGGTGTTCAGGAGCTGGATGGCGAGGAAGCCGCCGGCGAGCCCCAGGAGCTTCCGGCCCCACGGGGCGGGGAACGCGAGGACGCCGGCGAAGAAGATGTAGATCGTCTCGAGGCCGTTGCACCCCGTCCTCACGTTCACGGCGAATCGCGGAGAGAGGATGGCCGTTCCGACCATCGTCGTGTCCTCGCCGAAGAGGCCGGCCGCGAAGCCCCCCACCTTCGCGACGCCCGCCGTGAACGGCTCCACGAACGCGTCGTTCATCGGCTTCGGGGCGGTGGCGGCGAAGAAGAGGACGAGGAGGAGGACGAACTTCAGGAGGAAGGCCACCTCGGGGCGAAGGCGCTTCCGTCGGGTCGGGTCGGTCTCTGTCGTAGCGGGGCTCTTCACGGCGAGGCGGGAGGATAGCGCACGCGCCCGTAAACTCCGGACCGTGTCCGACCCCGAGGCGCGCCGCTTCCGCCGAAACCTCACCGCCGTCCTGTCGCTCGTCGGCCTCCTGACGGCCGGGTCGGTCTTCCTCTTCGGGCACCTCCTCTTCAAGACGCTCTCGAAGGACGTCGTGGACGAGGCGCTCCTCTACTCGCGCCAGGACGCCCAGCGGATCGCCCGAGGCCTCGCCGAGCGCGCCTCCGGCGACCTCTACACGCTGAAGGTCAACCAGGAGGACCTCGACGTCTTCGTCGGCTCCGCCCTCGCGGAGCGGCGCATCCTTTCGGAGGTCCGCGTCTACGACTCGCGCAACCAGCTCGTCTACGCCTACTCCGGCGTCCTCTCGCGGCCCGAGCGGGCGGGAACGCACCCGGAGGCCGGCCAGACGATCTCGACGAGCCCGCTCGAGCCCGCCTCGCGCTCCACCGAGACGACCGCGCAGATCGCCGACCCCTACGGCATCGAGGTCCCGATCGGTGACTTCGGCACGCTGAAGGTCGGCGTCTCGCAGCGGGAGCTCGAGGCGCGCGTCGAGGTCCTCCGCGTGAAGCTCTACAAGAGGATCTTCGCCGCGGCGCTCGTCTCCTTCCTGGGGATCCTCGCGGCCGCCTGGGCCCTCATGCTCCTCGTCCGCCGGACGCGGCTCGTCGAGGCGGCGCGCATCGAGGCCGAGCGGCGGGCCGAGCTGGGGGAGATGGCGACCGGCCTCGCGCACGAGATCCGAAACCCCCTGAACGCCATGAGCCTCAACCTCGAGCTGCTCGAGGAGCAGCTCGAGAAGGGGTCCTCGGGCCTCTCCACCGCCGAGCTCGCGGCCGCCACACGGGTGGAGACCGGGCGTCTGGCGCGGCTCCTCTCCGACTTCCTCTCCTACGCCCGCCCCTCGCCGCTCGTCGCGGTGCCGTCCGACCTGAACGAGCCGGCGGCCGAGGCGGTCGCGTTCCTCGGGCCGGAGGCGCGGACGCGGCGCATCGCCCTCACGTTCCGACCCTGGCCGGGCGGTGCCCCCGCGCTCCTCGACACCGCCCGGGTCAAGCAGGTCGTCCTGAACCTCGTCGGCAACGCGCTCGACGCCGTGGAGGCCAAGGGGGCCCGGGCGCGCGAGGTCGACGTGGCGGTCGAGGACGGCGGACGCTTCTGGCGCCTCACCGTTTCCGACCACGGCCCCGGCGTCGACGGCAAGGGGAGCGGCGACGTCTTCCGGGTCTTCGTGTCGTCGAAGCCGGCGGGGACCGGCATGGGGCTTCCGATCGCGGAGCGGATCGTCCACGCGCACGGCGGCGAGCTGACCCTCGCCTCCCCGGCCGGCGAGCCGACCCGCGCCGTGGCGACCTTCCCGAAGCACGACGCTCCGGGCTGAGGCTCGGCGTCTCACGCGGCGGGACGAGCGCGATCCGGTCGGCTGAGGTCCCCCGGACGTAGCGACGCCCGCCGGATCGAATCGAAGCCGGCGGGCGTTCCGGGGGGGCCGCCCGGGGAAGCTGCCGGGGGAGGCCGCCTCGCCCCGATTCTCCTCCTTTTCGGCCCGGACGGGCTCACCTCCAGTGGCCAGGCACCCAGGTCCAGCCGCCGCGGACCTTCTTCCAGTGTCCCTCGACCCATACGGCCCGATGCCGGGGCGGGAGCTGCCAGCTCCCCGCGACCCAGACGTGCGCCCGGCCGTCCCAGCGCCAGAAGCCGCCGACCCAGACGTGGCGCGGCGACGGGGCGGCTGCCCGCACCTCGACCCGCGCGGCGGGAGGGCCGATCTTGACCACGACTCGGGCCGCCTCCGCGGCGGGGGAGAGGAGGGTGAGGGAGAGGAGCGCTCCGGCGAGGGCGGTGTGCAGGTGCTTCGGGTTCATCGTCGTTTCCTCCTTCGATCTGCGTCTCGAGGGAGGGACGACGACGGCGGCCGGCCGGTTGGCGGCGGGAAGCGGGGAGGTGACCCGGATCACCGGCGGGTGGCGCCCGCTCCGGGCCGCCGGATCGTGCGAATCTCGGAAGATGGCCACCGACCTCCGCCTCGTCGTCCAGAACCTCCTCGACTTCTACCCGTTCGCAGGGAAGACCGTCGTCTCCGTCGGGGCGGGCGGCGGGCAGCTCGTCGAGTACGGACGCGAGGCGCGCCGGGTCGTCGCCGTCGACTCCGACGTCGAGGCGCTCCGCCGCCTCGCCGACGTCCTCGGGGCGAAGGGCCTCGCCGAGAGGTTCGAGCTCGTCTGCTCCGACTTCCTCGACGTCACCGCGCGCGGCGACGTCGTCCTCTTCGAGTTCTCGCTCCACGAGATGCCCGACCCGGAGAGGGCCCTCGCGCACGCCCGGACGCTCGCTCCCGACGTCGTCGTCCTCGACCACGCGCCCGGCTCGGAATGGGCCTGGCACGTCGTCGAGGAGGAGAAGGTGAAGCGGAGCGCGGAGGCGATGCGACGCCTCGGGGTCCGCGCGGAGCGGCGCTTCCTCGGCGAGCAGCGTTTCGCCGACCACGCCGAACTCCTCGCGAAGGTCTCGGGCCAGGGGCCTCTCGCCGTCGAGAGGGCGGAGCGGTTCCGCGGGGCGAGCGACATCGTCATTCCGTTCGGGTACGAAGTCGCCTTGCTCTGAGGTCCGGGGCGCGCCTAGGCCGCGATGGCCGCCGCGCGGACCCGGCCCAGGATCGCCACGAGCTCGTCGACCTGCGACGACGGGAAGAGGCCGTCGGGGCCGCGAGGGGCCAGGTCGGTGAAGGGAGACTCGTAGAGGAGCGCGGGGCTCATGACGCCGTGCTCGGTAAGGTGGTTCACGATCAGGTCGACGAACTCGATCTGGCTCGCGTTCAGGGTCCGGCCGTCGAGGAAGCCGGCGAAGGCAGCCTTCGCGGCCTCCCGGTCGAGACCGACGAGAGAGCGGACGAAGAGGCCGAGCCCCTCGCTCTCCTTCTTCGCCTTCTCGATGGAGAGCGGGTCGCCGACGCCGGTCTCCCCGAGCATCCGCTCCAGCTCGTCGAGGTCGGAGCGGGTGAGGGGCCGGTTCGTCCGGAGCTTCCGGATCGTCACGTGGTCCTCGTGCTCGCGGAGGAAGGCGCGCGCCTTCTCGCGTAAGCGCTCGCAGCCGTCGGGAACGCCGAAGCCGGGGAGGTCGACGAGCCGCTCGCGCCCCATCTCGTCGGTAAAGTCGGTGTAGACGGGGGCGCGACGGCGTTTCTCGATGAGCGAGACGAGGCCGCGGAGGTGCTTCCGGGCCGTCTCGAGCATCGTCGGCGTCACGTCCTGCCACCACTCGTCCGACTGCATCGCCTCGATCAGGACGATCCGCTCGGCGACCATCGGGATCGCGGCCTTCTCCTCGAGGAGGCCGCAGATCGCCCGGACCTGCTCGCCCAGGCGCGCCAGCGAGGGGTCGTGGCGGAGGACGGAGAGCTGGAGGTGGAGCATCAGGAGGTCGAACCGCTTCGCCTCCTCCTCCTCGGATGCGAGGCCGTTCGGCAGGCCCGCCACCTCGGCGGCCAGCTCCTGCCGGTCGGTGTTCGAGAGCTCCGTCCAGGCGGCGGGCTCGCGGTACTTCTCGACGAGCCGGCGCTTCGGCCGGACGACGAAGCTCTCGAGGCTCATCGAGGAGACCTCGGCGTGAAGGTGCGCCGCCACCTCGCCGCGGAGGGCGGCGTCGTCGGCGCGGCGGCTCGCGAGGTTCGTCTCGTCGATCGGGCTCGAGCCCGGTGTCGCCGGGGCGGGCGCGAGGCGCTCGTCCAGCTCGCCGATCAGGTCGAGCCGGCGGACGAAGAGCCGTTTCCCAAGGGGGTCGCCGACGGCGCCGTCCGTCGCGGGCGGGTCGAGGGCGAAGAACTCCAGGTTCCCGCAGTAGTCGAAGATGAAGAACTCCCGCTTGTCCTGCCCGGGGCCGAAGAGGTCGGGCCTCAGGCGGGTTCCCCTCCCGACCATCTGCCAGAACTTCGTCTTCGACCGGACGAGCTTGAAGAAGACGAGGTTTACGACCTCGGGGACGTCGATCCCCGTGTCGAGCATGTCGACCGAGATCGCGACGTGCGGGGCTTTCGACGGGCTCGAGAAGGCGTCGATGAGGCTCTGGGCGTAGGGGAGGCCGCAGTGGACGACGCGGGCGAAGTGCCCCTTCAGGTGCGGCCAGCCCGCGTCGAAGCGCTCCGCGATGAACTCGGCGTGGTCCTGGTTCGCGGCGAAGACGATCGTCTTTCCGAGCCGGTCGCCCCCGGCGACCTTCTGCCCGCGGGCCATCAGGTGGGCGAGGACCCGATCGACCGTGTCGGCGTTGAAGAGCCACTTGTTCACGGCCGCGGCCTCGACCCTCGCGGGCGTGGTGCCGTCGTCGCTCCAGTCGACGGCGTCCCACTCCTCCCGCTCCTCCTCCGTCAGGTCGGCGTAGGTAATCCCCTGCCGGGGGAACTTCAGCGGCACCGAGACGGCCCGCGCCGGAACGAGGAAGCCGTCCTTGACGGCCTCCTCGAGGGGGTAGGCGTCGGTCGGGACGCCGCGGTCGAGGTCGAAGAGGCGGTAGGTGTCGCGGTCGATCTCGTCTTTCGGCGTCGCGGTCAGGCCGACGAGGAGCGAGTCGAAGTAGTCGAAGATCGCCCCGTACTTCCGGTAGACGGAGCGGTGCGCCTCGTCGATGACGACGAGGTCGAAGTGACCCGGCCCGAACCGCCGCTCGCCCCCGTTCGTCTCGTCGATGAGCCCCATCATCGTCGGGTAGGTGGAGACGTAGACCCGCCCCTCGCCGCCCTTCTCCGTCACGAGGTTGACGGGGGGCGCGTCGGGGAGATGCGTCTTGAACGCCCCGACCGCCTGGTTTACGAGGGCGACCCGGTCGGCGAGGAAGAGGACGCGCTTCACCCAGCCGCAGCGCATCAGGAGGTCGCAGAGGGCGATGACCGTCCGGGTCTTCCCGGCCCCCGTCGCCATGACGAGGAGCGCCTTCCGTTCCCGGTCTCGCTCGAACGCCTCGCAGACGCGCCGGATTGCCCGCGTCTGGTAGTGCCGCTCGACGATCCGTCGGTTCACCTCCACCCCGGCGAGCGGCTTGCGGGTCGTCCGCCGCTGGATCGTCAGCTCCAGCTCGCCCTTCTTCAGGAAGCCGGCCACGCGGCGCGGCGGGTAGCTCGCGTCGTCCCAGATCCAGTGCTCGTAGCCGTTCGTCGTGAAGATGACGGGGCGCTGCCCGAAGCGCTTCTCGAGGCAATCGGCGTAGAGCTTCGCCTGCTGCTGACCGGCCTGCGGCGACTTCCGGGTCCGCTTCGCCTCGATGACGGCGAGCGGGCGCCCGTCGTCGCCCCAGAGGACGTAGTCGGCGTAGCCGACCCCTTCGTCGTTCGGCATCCCCTCGACCGGGAACTCCCGGTCGCGCGCCTCGTCGAGCGGCCAGCCCGCCTCCTGGAGGAGAAGGTCGATGAAGAGGTCGCGTGTCAGGGCTTCGGAGTAGTCGTGCTCGTCGGGGCGCGCCGCGTTCGCCTTCTTGGCTGCGGCAACTTCGGCGATCTCGGCGCGCAGGCGCTGGAGCTCTTCGTCGAGCGTCGCCTTCTCGGCGAGGAGGGCCGCGAGCTCCTCGTCCTTCTCCTTCAGCGAGGCGGCGAGCGCGCGCAGCTGGTCGACCGTCTGGCGCGGGAGCGGAGCCGTCCTCGGGAGCGCCGCCGGGTCGAACGCGATTCCGGGCGCGGGCTTCGTGGCGCGCCCGTACGTCCTCGCGAACCAGTACGCCACGTGGAGCAGCTCGCGGACGGCCGCGACCGACTCCGCCTCGCGTACGGGCGCCGCCCGGTGGACCGCCTGGTTCCCGAGCTGCTGGAGGAGGCGCGCCTTCGCGAAGACCGCCTCGCCCGCGACCGCCTTGAACGTCGGCTCGTGGATCAGCGACCCGAGGCTCTCCTCCCACGGCGCCTTCAGCGCCCGGTCGTGCCGGAACGCCCACGTCACCGCCAGCTCGAGCGCCCGCCGCGCGTAGAAGCAGGCCGCCCGCGGGTCGGGGATCGCGGCACCCCACGCCCGCGCCGCCGCCTCGTGTACCTCGGGCCACTCGGGGGCGAGGAAGGCGAAGGGGGAGGTCACGCGGGGCCGCCCGTCATCTCGCCGTGCCTTGTTCAAGCGTCGCTATAACAAGGGAGCCGGCCGATCCCATGTTCAAGTCTGGCGAGCGCATAGCCGTGGCCACCGGCCGCGGACGGGGTCGGCCCGGATGGCGTCTCCACCCACTGTCACGGCTCGATGTCACAGCCTGTCATAGCTCCTTGTCACAGCTTGTCATAGCTCTGTAAGGCGTTTTCGCGCAGGTACGTGCGGTTCGGGTCGGTCGGGGTGACGAAGCCGAGCCGTCGAGCCGTTCCGGGCCCCGTGGAAAGACATCACGGTACGCCCTCGAACCGGGCCAGATCCCCGGCTGGGGACACCCGCCGAAGGGCGGGCGGTCTCTGCTTCTTCAGGAGCCGCGCGATCTTCGGGATCGCCTTCTCCATGGCCACGACGATCTCGGCCTTCTTCAGGTCGCCGTAGGCGACGAAGAAGCCGTAGACGCGGGCGGTCAGGTAAGCCGAAAGCTCCGCCGGCTTCCGGGCGATGGCTCGGTCCTTCGTCAGAAGGAGCCACCCTTCCCGGCCGACCTTCGTGAGCCAGACGGTGTCGGGAGTGCCCGGCGCGAAGTGGTCCTGGATCCGCTCGACCTGGTAGCCCCACGAGACGAGCGCTTCGCGGAGCTCCTTGCCGGAGAGGTTCTCGTCGAGGAAGAAGGGCGGGAGACTAGGCCGCTTCCTCGAAGGTGACGGCTGCTTCGACCTGCTCCTGCGAGAGATCGTAGTCCTCCGCGATGTCCTCGATTCGTTCGCCCGCCCTTACGAAGCTCGCGATGACGGCCGTCGCGATGCCCGTGCCCGTGAGGACCGGTCGGCCAAAGGCGACACGCGGGTCGATCGTGACCGGCGTCGTCGTCTCGCCTTCGCCTTCAACCCACGGGAAGAACGCCGTTGGACCGGTAGCGTCCCGCCGGATCCGCTGGAGGTGGTTCCGAAAGGCTGCCCGGATGGCGATCTGTCGTGCCGGGTTGAGCGTGATCAGGTCTCCAACCCTCTCGACGAAGATCTCGAGGCCGTCCGTCAGGAAGTCCTCGAATGCGAGCGGGTGCTCCTTGGCGTAAGGACCGTCGAGAGTCTTCAGGGAGGTGAGCGCTTCTCGGATGACCTTGAAGCGGAGATTGTGCTCCCGGCGGAATGCGCGCAGCGCCTGCCCCTCGAGGAGGTTTACGAAGGAGAGGAGGTTCCGCTCGGGGTCGGCCGGCCGGATGAGCGGCAGGAAGACCTTCCGCCCGGACTTGATCTCGTACTCCCGCCCGACCGTCCACTGGCGGAGGGTCGCTACGGGGAGCCGCAGGCAGAGCGCAGCCTCACGCAGGCCGTAGAAGGGCAGGAAGCGCGGATCCTCGCCGCCGTAGATGTCCTTCGTGCGCTTCAACCCTGGGGTCCTCCGGGGGAATTATCTCCGAGCCGCGCCTAACGGCGAAAACAGGCCTGGACGGGTCAGCGCGGCGCGACCTTCGCGTTCGTGCGGGCCACCCGCGAGGCGCCCGGCATGTTCACGAGGGCGTACCCGGTGAAGGTCTTCTCCGAGACGGCCGGCACGAAGAGGCCGTGCTGCCGGTCGGAATCGATGACGAAGCCCTCGACGTCCTGGAACTCGATCGTCGCGTCGAAGGCGAGATCGGAGGAGTCGTCATTGCGGAGCGTCAGCTTCCAGGCGTAGCGCCACCAGGTGTCGTTCGACTCCGTCACGCGCGAGTCGACCTCGACGATCGGCCACTTCCGCTCGGCCGGCGCAGGGGCTGCGGCCGGCTGACCGCCGGCGGAGGCACCGGGCGCGGCAGGGCGTTCTCCCTGGAACCCGACGAACTGCGGGAGCGCGTACTTCAGCGCGAGCCGGCGCTGCTCCAGCATCGCGAGCGAATTCCGCATCGTCGCGACGGTCGACAGCGAGAGCGCCTGGACGAGGCCCCCGGAGTAGCGGGCCGCCTCGGCTTCCGCGGCGGCGAGCTTCTCCTTCGCGTGCGCGATGTCGGCCTCGACCGTGGCGAGTTGCTGCGGGGCGTCCGCCGGGGGGACGAACGGCTTTCCGTCGACGCTGTACCTGAGGCCGATGCCGAACGTCCAGGAGCTCGCCCGCTGCTCGAGCATCGCGCGCGTCTGGCGGAGGATTCCCATCTCTGAGCCGAGGAGCGCCTTCACGAGGCCTCCGGCGAGCCGGGCATCCTCGGCTTCGGCCTGGCGGAGCCGCGCGTCGATGGCCGCGATGTCGGCGGCGATCTCGGCGGAGGGAGGAGGGACCGGCGGCGCCTGGTTCGACGCGGAGGTCGCCGTGCCGGCCGACGGGGCGTCTCCGGGGAGCCCTGCCGCGGCCGAAGCCGGCGCCGAAGCGGTCCGGATGATGACGGGGGCCTCGGGCCGTGCGCTCCACCGGCCCACGAGGACGAGCAGGACCGCCGCGCCGCCGATGGACGCGATGCGGACGGTCGGATCAGCGAACCACGCCCTCCAGCGCGCCGTTGCCTCTCCTGCAGGCGGCGGAACGGGACGGGTCGAAACGGGCGGGGCAGGCGGCTGGATGGACGACTCGGGCCGGGGCGGAGCAGGGGAGCGATCGATCGAACCCATGAACACCTCCGCCGGGAACGTGGGCCGGGACGCGGACAGATGGCGTCCGCCTGCGGGTCAAGTCGCTACAGCTCCCCCCGGAATGCGCGGTGCTGGAGCGAGGCGAAGAGGGCGTCGATCTGGGCGAGGGAGGCGCGGTGGGAGGCCTTGAGCTTGTCAACGGCGACGGCGCGGGAGGCGAACTGGCGCTGAAGGTGCAACGGCGGCACGAGTATCTCAACCGGGTAGATCCGTGCCCCCGAAACGAGCGGCTGTCCTGATTGGCTTGCGTACTGATTGAGCCTCGCGAAGGTAAGTGCAGATGCGAGGTAGACAAACTCCAGCCGATCGCTTCTTTCCGAGACGTATAGCGCGTTGTCGGTGATCCAGCTGTTCTGAGGGGACACATGCACGCAGCCGCAATACACGCCGACGCGACCGATGACGATCTGCTGTTCTTCGAAGAGGAACTCGTCGTGGTAGCCGTTCACTCCGTTGCCGCCAAGAACTGCGAAAGTCCCGTTCGGAGCCATCGAGGCGGCCGGGAGGAACTCCCCGCTTCGAACCTTGATTAGCGTGCCGAGAGACTCGCTGGGCAGTCGTCTGGGATTCGTCGCCGGATCCCCAAACATCTCGAGGAAGATCGCCTGCGTCAGCCCGTCGACCTGCGCGAGGGCCGCCCGCCGCTTCGCCCGTAGGGCGTCGGCCTGGTCGAGGATCTCGGCTACGCGGCGCTGCTCTGCGACGGGTAGCAGCTCCAACTCCAGCTCAGCGATAGCTGTGCGATCTACCTGCTTGAAAGTTGCGCCACGGGCTTTCGATTCAAGAAGGGGGCGGGCATGAGTCAACCAATGTCGGAGGTAGGCAGAGTCAAGGCCTTCAGCGGCGCGAAGAGCGGCTACCCCCCTGCCGAGGCAGTAGATCCCATCCGACAGGACGATCTCCCCGATAGACGCACGTATCGCGAGGATGATGTCTCCCGGCCTGCTCAGCTTGGGCGCGATGGACGTCGATTTCTTCGGCGCGGGGACACCTTCGCCGAAATCACCTGCCCCCGCGATGAGAGGCCAGCCTCTCCCCAACGGGCCGTAGGCGGATCCCTCCGGCGCCTGCCCCATGACGATCTCGCAGCAGTCGCCGAGGGTCGTTCTGCCCGAGCCCTTCACCCGACCATCCCCTCCAGCTCCCGCATCCCCTCCTCAATCTCCTTCTCCAGCTTCCGCAGTTCCGCGAGGATCTCCTTCGGCGCCTTGTGGGCGACCTCCTCGTGGACGACTTCTTTGTAGCGGTTGATGGAGAGGTCGTAGTTCTGGGCGACGAGGTCGGCCTTGGGAACGGTGAAGCTCTGGGCGGTGCGGGGGCGCTTCTTTGCCTTGCCGGCCCGCCCGGGCCAGCGGGCGAGGATGTCGGGGAGGTTGTTCTTCCCGTGGCCGGCG
>JAGOBQ010000062.1 GCA_017999215.1 Thermoanaerobaculia bacterium | reverse complement strand
GGATCACCCCCTCGAGGAGGTTCCCGACCGACATCTCGCCGTCACCGGCGAGATGTCGGTCGGGAACCTCCTCGAGGGGGTGATCCTCGCCGGGCTCCTCGTCCTCCTCCTTCGCGTTCCTCTCCGCCGCCGCTTCCGGCTCGAGAAGGTGCCGAAGGCGCTCGGGCTCCTCCTCTACTTCCTGAAGGAGATCCTCCTCTCGAACGCGGCGGTGGCCCGGAGCCTCCTGTCTCCGGTTTCGTCCCTTTCGCCCGGCATCGTCGCCGTCCCTCTCGACGTGAAGAGCGATGCGGGGATCACCGTTCTCGCGAACCTCATCACCGTCACGCCCGGCTCGCTCTGCATCGACGTCTCGCCCGACCGGAGGACGCTCTACATCCACGCGCTCCACGTGGAGGACCCGGACGCCTTCCGGCGCGAGGTGAAGGAGGGGTTCGAGAAGCGGGTGAAGGAGGTCTTCGAGTGACGCTCCTCTCGCAGCTCGCGCTCTGGGTCGGCCTGCCCGTGCTCGGCCTCGCGCTCCTCCTGACGCTCGTGAGGATCGCGAAGGGGCCGACGCTCCCCGACCGGGTCGTCGGGCTCGACCTGCTCGGCACGCTCGGGATGTCCGTGGCCGCGGTCCTCGCCCTCGCGGCCGGGGACGCGGTCTACATCGACGTCGCGATCGTCCTCGCCCTCCTCTCGTTCCTCGGCACCGTCGCGTTCGCCGTCTACCTGGAGCGGTCGCGGTGAGCCTGCGCGACCTCCTCGCCGCCGTGCTCATGCTCGCCGGCGTCGCCACGGCGCTCCTCGCCGCCGCCGGCCTCGTCCGGATGCCCGACCTCCCGACCCGGATGTCGGCGACGGCGAAGGCCTCGACGCTCGCGAAGATGTGCGTCTTCCTCGCGCTCGCGCTCGCGTCCGACGACCTCGGCGTGGCGGCCCGCTCCCTCGCCGCGGTGGCGTTCGTCTTCCTGACGGCGCCGCTCGCGGCCCACGCCATCGGCCGGGCGGCGTTTGCCCTGGGCGTGCCGCTCTTCCCCGGCACGAAGGTGAACGAGATGCCGCGACCGGACGACGGCGGACCCGGCGACCCCGACGCCTGATCCGGGCCGGCGCTCCGGAGGGACGGTGGAGCGGGCGCCGAGGAGGGGATGCCACAATCCGGGCACGATGATCACGGTTCCGATGCGCGCCCGCGCGGGGCGCCTCCTGCCCTCGGCCTTCGCCCTCCTCGCCGCGCCGGCGGCGCTCGCGTCGGAGGCGGCATCGTCGGCCGCGGAAGAGCCGCTCCCGATCCCCCTCGACGCCTACACGGGCGAGGCGGGGATGACGCTCTGGCAGATCCTCGTCCACCGGGTCGAGGAAGACCCGGTGAACCTCGTCGCGACGGTCGTCTTCGTCCTCGCGATCCTCCACACCTTCCTCGCGCCGCGGATCACGGCGGCCGCCCACCGGCTCCAGCACCGCAAGGAGAAGGAGACGGGGGGAGACGGGCACAGCTTCGGGGTCGAGATGCTCCACTTCCTCGGCGAGGTCGAGGCGGTCTTCGGCATCTGGGCGATCCCCCTTCTCCTCTCGGCCGCGGCGCTCCGGGGTTGGCACTCGGTGGAGGGCTACGTCGCGCACGTCCACTTCACCGAGCCGATGTTCGTCGTCGTCATCATGGCGATCGCCTCGACCCGGCCGGTCCTCGCGTTCGCCGAGCGGAGCATGGGGGCGGTCGCGGGGCTCGCCGGCCGTACGCCGCTCGCCTGGTGGGCCACGATCCTGACGATCGGGCCGCTCCTCGGCTCGTTCATCACCGAGCCGGCCGCGATGACGATCTGCGCCCTCCTCCTGTCGCGGCACCTCTACGAGCTCGGCCCCTCGCCGCGTCTCGCGTACGGGACGCTCGGCCTCCTCTTCGTGAACGTCTCCGTCGGCGGGACGCTCACGCACTTCGCCGCGCCCCCCGTCCTGATGGTCGCCGGGAAGTACGGCTGGGGCCTGACGTTCATGCTCCGGAACTTCGGCTGGAAGGCCGCGCTCGCCGTCTTCGTCTCGACCGCCCTCTTCGCGCTCTTCTTCCGGCGGGAGTTCGCCGACCTCGCGGGCCGGCGGAAGGCCCGCCTCGCCGACCCCGCCGAGCGCCCGTCGGAGCGGAGCGTCCCGGCCTGGATCGTCGTCGTCCACCTCGCGTTCCTCGGCTGGACCGTCTTCACCGCCCACACGCCGGCGCTCTTCGTCGCGGGGTTCCTCTACTTCCTCGCCTTCACCCAGGCCACGGCGCCGCACCAGAACCCGGTCAACCTCCGGCCGGCGCTCCTCGTCGGCTTCTTCCTCGCGGGGCTCGTCCTTCACGGGACGCTCCAGCAGTGGTGGATCGCGCCCCTCCTTGCGCGGCTCGACGCGCTCCCGCTCTTCGCCGGGGCGACGGTCCTGACGGCGTTCAACGACAACGCGGCGATCACCTACCTCGCCTCGCTCGTCCCGGGCTTCACGCCGGAGCTGAAGTACGCGGTCGTGGCCGGCGCGGTGGCGGGGGGCGGACTGACGGTCATCGCGAACGCGCCGAATCCCGCCGGGCAGTCGATCCTCTCCCGCTACTTCCCCGACGGCGTCTCGCCCCTCGGCCTCCTCCTCGGGGCGCTCGTCCCGACCGGGGTCGTCGTCCTGGCCTTCCTGCTCCTCCCCTGAGGCGGGGCCCAATCAGCCGTTCAGGATCCCTCCCTCGGCCGTGACGGCGTCGAGGAGCATGTCGCCCGCTTCGGGGACGGCGGAGAGGACGCGCGCCCAGTTCGGGATGAGCGGCGCGCCGAGCGGGTCGGCGAGGAACTGGTCGACGCCGTTCTTCAGCGCCACGGCGAACGTCGCGATCGCCATCTCCTCCTCGTGCCGCGGGAAGACGAGGCCGTTCATCTTCGCGAGCGCGTAGAAGCTCGAGGCGGCGTCCTCGGCCCGCCGCTGATACGACGCGAGGAGCGACTTGAGGGTCCCGTCGCCGAGGACGGTGTCGGCCGCGGCGAGCGTCCGGAGAAGGTGCTTGGCGATGTCGGCCGCCATCCGGTGAAGCCCCTTCGCCGGGTCCTCCGGCGAGAGGGCCTGGTGCTTGTGGTCGTAGCGGTCCGCGATGTCGACCTGGCAGACGCGGCGCGCGGAGCGGTGCCGATAGACCTCGGAGAGGGTCCCCACCTCGAGCCCCCAGTCCGACGGGACGCGGATCTGACGGAGGAGGTCGGCAGAGAGGGCGAACTCCCCCGCGAGCGGGTAGCGGAAGGAGGAGAGGAACTCGATGTAGGGATTCGCGCCGAGGAGGGCCCGGAGCGAGCCGAGGAGCGGGCCGACGAAGAGGCGCGCGACCCGGCCGTTCAGCCGGTCGGTGAAGCGCGCGTAGTACCCCTTGCAGAAGTCGAAGTTCAGGATCGGGTCGGCGATCGGGTAGAGGAGCCGCGCGAGCATGGCGCGGTCGTAGTCGAGGACGTCGGCGTCGTGGAGGGCGATGTACTCGACGTTCCCCTGCGCGAGGAGGTAGCCGAACCCGATCCAGCAGGCGCGCCCCTTCCCTCGCTCGCCGAGCGCGAGGTCGGCCTTCTCGAGCTTCTCGAGGAGCGCCTTCACGCCGGGCCCGTCGTTCCAGAGGACGACCGTGCGTCGCTTGAGCCGCTTGAAGTAGTCGAGCGCGAAGCGGTAGCCGGCCTCGTCGGCCCGGTCGAGGGAGATGAGGACGGTATCGAGGTACGGGGCCTGCGCGATCTCGTCGCAGATCTTCAGGAGCGCCGGGCGCTCGAGCTCGGAGATGAGGGAGGGGATCAGGAGGGCGGCCTTGTTCCGGCGCGTGTGGCGGACGAGGGCGTCCTCCAGCTCCACGAGCGGCCGGTTGCCGAGACGGGTGAGGGTCGTGATCGGCCCGTACTGCGCGAAGTCGCTCATGAAGGCTTTCTACCCCGGCCAGGCGCGCGGAGGGAAGCGAAAACGGCCCGTCGTTCGGTGGGCGGGCGCCGGACTTCGTACGCGCGCCGTGCTACGGTCTCGCCATGGCGGAGAACCGTCCGAAGGCCGCCGTGGACCCGTTCCGCGGCCTCGAGTACCTCCCCGAGCCCGACTACGCGCGCCCTCTCCGCGGCCTCCCGGTGGAGACCGCCGAGCGCGTCCGCCGCCGCCTCGGCGTCCTCTACGGCGAAGGGGACGCCGAGCTCGTCCTCAGGCACGTCGACCGGCTCGTGAGGGTCCACGACGCGCACGCGACGCCGGAGATCCGTGCCGCCGAGTCGGCCTTCGACCCGCGCGAGCGCTTCAGCGAGAAGGACGCCGTCCTGATCACGTACGGCGACCTCGTCGTCTCGGAGGGGCGCTCGCCGCTCGCGACGCTCTCCGATTTCGCCTACGTCCTCTTCCGCGGACTCGTCACGACGGTCCACGTCCTCCCGTTCTTCCCCTCGTCCTCCGACCGCGGCTTCTCCATCATCTCGTACGAGGAGGTCGACCCCCGCCTCGGCAGCTGGGAGGAGATCGCCCGGCTGGGACGCGGCTTCCGGCTGATGTTCGACGGCGTCTTCAACCACGTCTCCGCCAAGAGCCGCCGTTTCCAGAAGTTCCTCGCGGGGGACCCGGAGTACCAGCGCTTCTTCCGCGTCTTCTCCTCCCGCGAGGAGATCGACGACGACCACCTGAAGCTCGTCCTCCGCCCGCGGACCTCCGATCTCCTGAGCGAGTTCCCGACGGTGGACGGGCCGCGCTGGCTCTGGACGACGTTCTCGCGCGACCAGATCGACCTCAACTTCCGGCACCCGAGGGTCCTCCTCGAGGTCCTCGAGATCCTCCTCTACTACGTCCGCCGCGGGGCGGACCTCGTCCGCCTCGACGCCGTGACCTACATCTGGCACGAGCTCGGGACGAAGTGCGCCCACCTCGTCCAGACGCACGAGGTCGTCAAGCTCGTGCGGGACGTCCTCGACGCGGCCGCGCCGCACGTCGCCCTCGTCACCGAGACGAACGTCCCCCACGCGGACAACGTGACCTACTTCGGGAACGGCTCGGACGAGGCGCAGATGGTCTACAACTTCGCCCTGCCGCCCCTCGTCCTCCACGCCTTCGTCACGGGCACGGCCGAGACGCTCTCGGCGTGGGCCGCGGAGCTCGCCCCCCCGTCGGAGACGACGGCCTTCTTCAACTTCCTCGACTCGCACGACGGCATCGGGCTGATGGGGGCGCGCGGGATCCTCCCGGAGGAGGAGATCGGGAAACTCTGCGACCGCGTCCGCTCGGTCGGCGGCCTCGTCTCGATGCGGACGGGCGAGTCGGGCGCGCCGAGCCCCTACGAGCTGAACGTCACCTGGTGGAGCGCTCTGAACGACGCGGAGGAGGGCGAGCCGCTCGAGCGAAAGGTCGACCGGTTCCTCGCCTCGCGCGCGATCGCCCTCTCCCTGCGGGGCGTCCCCGGGATCTACCTCCTCAGCTTCTTCGGCGCGCGGAACGACCTCGACGCGGTGAAGCGCGACGGGCAGGCGCGCTCGATCAACCGCTCCGCCATGAGGGAGGAGTGGCTCTTCGACCAGTTCTCCGATCCGTCTTCCGTCCCGTCGCGGACGGCGAGCCGCTTCATCGACCTCCTCGGACGCCGGGCGGCCGAGCCGGCCTTCCACCCGGCGGCGGGGCAGCGGCTGCTCTGCCTCGACCCGAGGCTCTTCGCCCTCGTCCGGACACCGCGCCGCGGCGGGGCTCCGATCCTCGTCGTCGTCGACGTCTCGGGCACCGAGGTCGAGACCACCGTGAACCTGGCCGACGCCGGCCTCGCCGCGACGGAGCTCGTCGACCTCGTCTCGGGCCGGACCTTCGCGTCCGACCGCGGAGCCGTCCCTCTCCGCCTCCGCCCCTACCAGGTTCTCTGGCTCCGCTAGGGAAGGGGTCTGGTCTACACTCTACACTCTGCGCGAGCGGCCGGGCCCGCCCGGCCGCTCGCGGGAGAGCCTCAGGCGCGCGCGGCGGCCCGCTCGACGAGCCGGTCGATGACGAACGTCGCGACGTGGTCGGCATACGTCCCGGGGCCGAAGCCGGCGTCGTAGCCGAGCTCGACCGCGAGCTTGTTGCCGATCCGGGTGCCGCCCGCGCAGACGACGAACCGCTCCCGGAGCCCCCGCGCCTCGAGGAGCTCGATCAGCTCCGTCAGGTTCCGGACGTGAACGTCCTTCTGCGTGACGATCTGGCTGACGAGGATCGCGTCGGCGTTCACCGAGACGGCGTAGTCGATCAGCCTCTCGTTCGGCACCTGGGCGCCGAGGTTGTGCGCCTCGACCTCGGAGTAGCGCTCGAGGCCGTAGTGGTGGTTGTACCCCTTCATGTTCATGATGGCGTCGATCCCGACGGTGTGGGCGTCGAAGCCGGTGCACGCGCCGACGACGACGAGCTTCCGCCCGAGCTTCTCCCGGATGACGGCGCAGGCCTCGTCCATCGTGTAGACCTTCTCGCCCGTCGCCTCCTCGACGCGGACGGCGTCGAAGTCGACGGAGACGTCGGTCCGCCCGTAGGCGACGTAGAAGCTGAAGCCCTCGGCGAGCGGGGCGGCGTGGACGACCTCCGCGTGCCGGAAGCCGAGCTTCTCGACGAGGAGGCGCGCCGCCTCGCGGCCGCGGGGGCCGAACGGGACGGGGAGCGTGAAGGAGAGCTGGACGGCGCCGTCGTCCAGGGTGTCGCCGTACGGTCTCACGGCTGCCGTCATCGTCCGCCTCCGAGTCCCAGCTCGCGCGTCAGGTGCGCCTCGAACGGGTTCCAGTAGCCCTCGCCCTTCTTCCGGAGGCCGTCGAGGCCCTTGCCTCCGTCGCGGGGGCGCTTCACGTCGGCGAAGAGCCCCGTGGCGATCGCGTCCATCAGCCCGGTCCCTTCGACCTTCTCGAGGAACGCCACCGCCTCCTCGAGGACCTGGTTCGCCCTCTTCACGACGACGCCGTCCTTCCGGAACGTGATCTCCTCGCCGAGGCCCGCCATGCTCCCCATGACGTACTTCGCGTTCTCGAGGGCGAGGTAGCGGTCCTGCATGAACGGAGTGTGGATCGCCTCGGTCAGCATCCCGAGGAGGTGGATCCCCTGGCCGGTCAGCTTCGAGGCGAAGTTGAAGAGCGCGTTCTGCACGACGCCCCGGAAGACGTCGCCCGTCATGAACTTCGTCGGAGGCATGTACTTCAGCGGCGCCTCGGGGAAGATCTCCCGCGCCATGAGCGCCTGCGCGACCTCGAGGAGGAATCCGTCCGGGAGCGACGGGTCCATCTCGAACGCGTGCCCGAGCCCCATCTGCCACGGCTCGAGGCCGGCGACGAGGGCGAAGCGCTCGTTCAGGAACTGGCTCGCGAGGACGGTGTACGCCTTCTCGACCGCGTCCGACGTCGTCAGGTAGTTGTCCTCGCCGGTGTTGATGACGACGCCCGCCCAGGCGTTGACCATCCGGCTGAACTTCTGGTCGACGAACGTCCGGTACATGTTGATGTCGCGGAAGAGGATCCCGTACATCGAGTCGTTCAGCATCATGTCGAGGCGCTCGAGCGCCCCCATGACGGCGATCTCGGGCATGCAGAGGCCGGAGGCGTAATTCGTCAGGTGGACGTAGCGCCCCAGCCGCTCGATCTCCTCGTCCAGGGCGGCCCGCATGATCCGGAAGTTCTCCTGCGTGGCGTAGGTGCCGCCGAAGCCTTCGGTCGTCGCCCCGAACGGCACGTAGTCGAGGAGCGACTGCGCCGTCGTCCGGATGACGGCGACGACGTCGGCCCCCTGCGACGCGGCCGCTCGCGCCTGCTTCACGTCCTCGTGGATGTTGCCCGTCGCCACGATGACGTAGAGGAGCGGCGAGTGGTTCTTCCCGGCGTGCCGTGCGAGGAGCTCCTCGCGCCTCTTCCGGTTCCCCCGGACGCGCATCGAGGCGGCCGAGACGAGCTCGGCGGCCTTCGCCTCGAGCGAGACGGGGTCGGCGAGCGGGATGCCGTCGAGGCGGAAGCCCCCGGCCACGCGCCGGCTCAGCGCGGCGACGTCGTCGCCCGTCCGGACGAGGGCGTTCACCCAGGGCCGGAGCGCGCCCTCCTCGAGCCGGTCGCGGACCTGGTCGACGACGAGGTTCGGGACGGGGACGCCGTCGGCGTCGGCGCCGTCGGCGCCGGCGAGGCGGAGCGTCGCCCGCTCGACGGTGACGGTCGTGTGCGCGTCGATGAATTCCTGGACCGGGGCGACGATCCGCGAGGCGAGCTCGCGGGCCCGGTCGATCCGTTCCGGCGGCAGGTGAAGCCGGCTCTCCATGGGGCCTCCTGGTTCAGTCCTGGTCTTCGTCGTGAAGGAGCTCCTCGGCGCGCCGGGCGAGGCCGGGCGAGAGCCCGAGGAGCCGCGCCACGGTGATCGCGTCGGAGCGCCGCTCGCCCGGGTCGTCGGGCTCGAGGCGGTAGCGCATGAGAAGGTCGATGCGTCGGATGCGCGCGGCGAGGTCGTCCCCGTCCTCTCCGAGCCCGAGGCGCGACCGGTCGAGCCCCGCCATCCGCAGGTACCTCGCGCCGGCGAGGCGGCGGACGCCGCGGAAGTGGGTGGAGAAGAGGGCGACCGTCCGCGGCCGCGCCGTCAGCTCCTCGAGGAGCGCCGAGAGGAGCGCCTCGGCTTCGGCCGAGCTCGTCGTCCGGGCGAGCTCGTCGAAGAGGGCGAGCGTCTCGTCGCCGAAGTCGGCGTGGGCCTCGGCGAGCTGCCGGACCTCGAAGCCGAATCCGGAGAGGCCGCGCCCGGCCTCCCGCCCGCGACCCTCGCCGACGTAGTGGAACCGGCGGAAGACGCGCGTCTCGAATCGCGCCGCGGGGACGAAGAGGCCCGACTGCGCGGCGACCTGGAGGAAGGCGAGCGTCCTCAGGACGACCGTCTTCCCTCCCATGTTCGAGCCGAAGGCCACCGTCGGCCCGCCGTCGCACGAGGCGTCGAGCGGCGTGTAGGGAGTCCCGAGCTCGGCGCAGAGCTCCTCGGTCGGCAGGTGACGGCCCGCCGCGACGCGGATCGGCCCGTCGTGGAGGAGCGGCCTCACGAGGCCCGCCTCGCGCGCGAGCCGGGCCCCCGCGAGCGCGAGGTCGAGACGCTCGACGGCGCCCGCCTGCTCGAGGAAGAGCGGGAGCGCTTCCGCGAGCGGCGCCGAGAGCGCGCGGAGGACGCGCGCCTCGATCCCCCGCTCGCGGGCGAGGAGCGCGGCCTTCTCCTCGCCGATCCGGAGCTCCGCGACGCTCGGCCGGGGCCGCACGCAGAGCCGGGTCGCGTCCCACGGCTCCACGTCGAGGAGGTCCGAGACGCCGGCTCTCTCGCCGAGCGCCTCGCGCGCGACGAGGAGGAACGGGCGGTCGCCGAGCGAGAGGCCGCAACGGGCGCGGAGCGCCTCGTCCCGGGCGGCGCGGAGCGCTCCGGCCGCCGCGTCGGCCCGGCGAAGCTCCTCGCGGACGGAGGCGAGCTCGGGGTCGTACGCGTCGGCCACGTGGAACGACTCGTCCCCCTCCCGCCCCGTGCCGAGGAGGTCGTGGAGCGCCTCGGGGAGCGGGGAGAGGCCGAACCGGGCCTTCGTCGCCTCCGGCAGGAGCGCGAGGAGCCGGCGGTGGTTCGCGAGGAGCTTCTTCAGCTGGAAGAGCTCCACCTCGTCGAACGACTCGCGCGGCGACTCGGGGAAGCGGGGAATGCGGCGCAGGTGATGGCGGATCCGGTCGAGCCGCACGCGGTCGGAGTCGAGCGCGTCGAGGAGCCGAAGCGCCTCGTCGGTGAGGTCCCAGCGCTCCTCGAGCGCGGCGCGGTCGGTGAGGAGGGCCGCCGCCGCGCGGGCGGCGCGCCCGAACGGGGTCTCGGGCGCGAAGCGCCTCCAGAGCGTCGCGAAGCCGGCGTACTCGGCGAGCGGCCCGTTCACGCGGCCGCCTCGAACGGGCTCGGGAGGAGGAACCGGGCGGCGGCCGGCCCGACCGCCTCGCGGAGCTCCTCCTCCGTCACGTCGCGCCGCGACGGCACGACGCCGAGGAGCGCGATCCCGCGCCGCACGCTGCATGCCACCGTCTCGAGGAGGCGGAGGAGGAGGCGCGGCGGCAGGAACGATTTCGTCAGGTCTTCCAGGGAGAGCGCCGCGAGGTCGCGCGGGAGGCCCTCGCGGACCCCCTCGGTGAGCGGCCCCTCGAGGCGGAGCGTTCCCTCGGGCGGCTCCGGGACGACCGGGAGCGTCGCGAGGGCGGCGAGCGCGCGGACCCTCTCCGCGACGCGGGAGAGGTTCCCGCCGTCGACGCGGACGGTGAAGAGGAAGCGGACGCCGTCGAGCGCGGCGGCCTGGGTGATCCGGCTCGCGGCGCCGTCCACGAGGACCGACGCGGCCCACCGCTCCTCCCTCACGAGTTCGATCGACCGGGAGAGCGCCGAGAGGCTTTCGTCCCCGACGAGCGTCACCTCGCCGGCGCGGAGGGCCCGGCCGAGGAGGAGCCGCCCGAGGGAGGTGCGCGACGGGAGGACGTCGAGGATCTCGAGGCGGGCGGACGACGCGCGGGCGAAGAGGTCGGTCGTCTGGACGACGTCCCCCTCCTCGACGCGCACGACGGCCGCGCGCCCGTCGCCGCCCGCCTTCAGGCTTCCGTCGACGCCGATGCCGAAGAGCGCGACGGGACCGGCGCGGCGCGCGAGCGGGCGCAGGGCGCCGAGGAGGGTCGTCTTCCCCGAGCCCTTCTCGAAGCCGGTCACCGCCGTGACCCCTCCGGCGACGTCGGCGAGCCCGCCGGACACGGTTTCAGCGGGACGCCGCGGATCGCGGCGTCCCGCCCCCGTCTCGCGCGGAGCGCGCGGGCCCGATCAGTCGCCGTTCCTCTTGTGCCGCGCGAGGCCGCTCGGCTCGAGGTTGCGCCGGTCGCCGGAGAGGAGCGTCGCGACGCCGTCCTTCGCCTTGTACTTCGCGTCGTCCCCCGGCTCCTTCGTCGCCGGGTTCGCCGGCCCGCGGCCGCGCGGCCACGAGTACGAGGTGATGACCCCCTCGTAGTTGCGGAGGATCGCCTTCCCCTCGGCCATCGAGATGAGGTAGTTCGGCATCACGGGGATCTTGCCGCCGCCCCCCGGCGCGTCGACGACGAACGTCGGGACGGCGAGGCCGGTGGTGTGGCCGCGGAGCGACTCGATGATCTCGATCCCCTTCGCGACCGACGTCCGGAAGTGGCTGATGCCGAGCGAGAGGTCGCACTGGTAGATGTAGTAGGGCCGCACCCTCACCGTCATCAGCTTGTGGACGAGCTTCTTCATGACGATCGGGTCGTCGTTGATCCCGCGCAGGAGGACGCTCTGGTTCCCGAGCGGGATGCCGGCGTTCGCGAGCTTCTCGCAGGCCGCCTTCGCCTCCGCGGTGATCTCCTTCGGGTGGTTGAAGTGGGTGTTCACCCAGAGCGGGTGGAACTCCTTCAGCATCCCGACGAGGTCGTCGGTGATCCGCTGGGGCATGACGACCGGCGTGCGGGTGCCGATCCGGATGACCTCGACGTGCGGGATCGCGCGCAGCCGCTCGAGGATCGAGCGGAGGCGCGCGTCGGGGAGGACGAACGGGTCGCCGCCCGAGAGGAGGACGTCCCTCACCGTGGGCGTGTTGCGGATGTACTCGATCGCCGCGGAGACGTTGTCCTCCGGCATGTCGACGTCGGTGTCGCCGACGAACCGGCGCCGCGTGCAGTGCCGGCAGTTCATCGAGCAGATGTTCGTGACGAGGAGGAGGACCCGGTCGGGGTAGCGGTGCGTCAGGCCCGGCACGGGGCTGTCGACGTCCTCGTGGAGCGGGTCGGCCATGTCGGACGGGTCGTCGTGCATCTCGGCGATGCGCGGCACCGACTGCATCCGCACGGGGCAGAACGGGTCGTCCCGGTCCATCAGCGCCGCGTAGTACGGCGTGATCTCCATCGTGAACTTCCCGAGGCACTGCCGGATCTCCTCGCGCTCGCGGTCGGTCAGCTTCACGACCTTCTCGAGCGTCTCGACGTCGCGGATGCCGTTCCGGATCTGCCAGGACCAGTCGTTCCACTCCGCGTCGGAGACGCCGGAGAACAGGGGGATGGAGCGGAAGTCGACCTTCGGGTAGAGCATCGCGTCGCCTCAGGCCTTCCGGAGCTTCAGCATCTCGCGGACGTCGTCGGGGCGGGCCAGCGGCCGCCCGCAGTCCTTCGCGATCCGCGCCGCGCGCTCGACGAGCTCCGCGTTGCTCTTCGCGAGGCGTCCCTTGCTGTAGTAGATGTTGTCCTCGAAGCCGACGCGAATGTTCCCGCCGAGCGCGAGGGCCCCGTAGATCGCGTCGAGGTTCGCCTTTCCGCCGATCCCCATGAGGGTCCAGTGGGCCCCCTTCGGGAGCTTCCTCACGAACATCTCGAGGACGTCGACCTC
Source organism: Thermoanaerobaculia bacterium (assembly GCA_017999215.1). Taxonomy (GTDB): domain Bacteria; phylum Acidobacteriota; class Thermoanaerobaculia; order UBA5066; family UBA5066; genus UBA5066. The sequence continues at coordinate 848 of JAGOBQ010000062.1, read as the reverse complement.
GTAGCGGACCGAGCCGGGGACGTTCAGGACGAGGCCGTAGTGGTACGGCTCGTCGAGGAGTCCCTCCTTGATCAGGATGTGGCTCGCGTAGACGTGGCCGAGGTCGAAGCACTCGAGCGTCGGGCGGACGCCGTGCGCCCGCATCGACTTCGCGAACTCCCGCATGATCGGGAGCGTGTTCACGATGTAGTCGTCGCCGAAGTTGACGGTCCCGCAGTCGAGGCTCGCCATCTCGGGCTGGAGCGTCACCGGCTGGAGGCGCTCCTCGGGCGTCATCCCGACCGCGCCGCCCGTCGTGCACTCGATGACGATGTCGCATTTGGCGCGGACCAGCTCGATCGCCCTCCTGAAGACCTTCACGTCCTGCGTGGGCGACCCGTCGTCGTTGCGGACGTGGAGGTGGAGGACGGCGGCGCCGGCCTCCCACGCCTCGAAGGCGCTCTGCGCGATCTCCTCGGGGGTGATCGGCAGGGCGGGCTGCGACTCGCGCGTCGTCTCGGCGCCGGTGACGGCGCAGGTGATGATGACCTTCTCGCTCATGGTGTCCTCCCGGAGGGCGCGCGGCGTCCGCCGGCGCCGCGCCCCGGACGGGCGCGGCGCCGGCGGGGGGCCCTCAGACGTAGCGGGTTTCGAAGAACTTGCGGAGCTTCGGGCTCTCGCGAAGCTCGGCGAGGGTGATCTCGGCGTGGTCCTTGGAGTAGCCGTTGCCGACGAGCATCGTGACGTCCTTGCCGACGCCCTCCGCGCCGAGAGCGGCCTTCCCGAAGTGCGTCGCCATGCTGAAGAAGTAGACGATCCCCTCCTGCCGGCAGGGGAGGATCGAGCTCATCTCCGTGCTCTGGATGTTC
>JAGOBQ010000061.1 GCA_017999215.1 Thermoanaerobaculia bacterium | reverse complement strand
CGGCTAGTGGAAAAGTCCGTTGCTGTGGAAGCAGAGGAATTCGCTCCGCGAATCCCTCCGTTCCCACAGCACTACTGCCAGGAGAATCCTCTCAACTAGACTGGACGCAAGAACGGGGCAAGGTCATGCCGAACCTCGCCGCGTTCGGCGTCGCGTTCACGCTCGCGTGGCTCGCGGAGTCGCCGATCATCATGCTGCTGACGGCGACGACGGCGCTGGTGAAGGACCGGGCGTCGTTCCTCGCGTTCCGCCGCTTCGCGAAGCTCCTGAACGGCGCCGTGACGGCGGCCCTCCTCGTCCTCGTCCTCCCGCCGGTCTTCCGCTTCGTCGCGGAGGGGCTCCTCGCGCTTCCGCCGGAGGTCGCCCGGCTCGCGCACCTTTCGACCGCGCTTCTCGTGCCGTGGCCCGCGGCGATCGGCTACCGCCGCTTCTACCAGGGGGTCCTCGTACGGCACCGGATGACGCGGCGGGTCGCGTACGGCACGGTCGTCCGGCTCGCGACGATGTCGGCGACAGCGGCCGCGCTCGCGACGACGACCCGGCTCCCCGGCGCGCTGATCGCCGCCGCGGCGCTGAGCGTCGGGGTCGTCGCCGAGGCGGGCGCGAGCCGCTTCATGGCGCGGCGGCTCGTGGCGGGGCTCCTCGCAGAGAGCGCGGACCCGGCCCCCCCGTCCCAGGGGGAGCTCGCGCGTTTCTACTTCCCGCTGGCGCTCACGTCGATGATCTCGATGACGACCGCGCCGCTCCTGACGTTCTTCATGAGCCACGGCCCGAACGCGGTGCCGTCGCTCGCGGCGTGGCCGGTCGTGAGCGCCCTCGTCTTCCTCTTCCGGAGCGGGGGCGTCGCGTACCAGGAAACGAGCGTCGCGCTCAGCGGGGAGTCCGGGGAGAACGTGCCCGAGGTGCGGCGGACGGCGGCGATCTTCGGCGCCGGGGCGTCGCTCCTCCTCGCCGCGGTCGCGTTCTCGCCGCTCCTCTCGCTCTGGTACCGCGTCGTCGTCGGGCTGGGGCCGGAGCTGGTGCCGGTCGCCGTCGTCCCGACGCGGATCCTCGTCCTCCTCCCGGCGCTGGAGTACGCGATGTCGTTCCTTCGCTCGCGCTGGGTCCTGGCGCGGCAGACGCGGCCGGTGACGGTCGCCACCGCTCTCGAGGTCGGTACGCTTCTTTCCGGCATGGCGATACTCGTCGTCGGCGCGAAGCTGCCGGGGACGATCGCGGCGGCGCTCGCCCTCCTGCTCGGACGCCTCGTCTCCTGCGCGTTCCTCGTCTGGCTGGGCCGGACGGCGCGGGCGCGGAGGGCCTTCGTGTCCGCCCGTCCCTGAGCGCCCGGCCCGAGACGGTGGCGCGAGGACGCCCGTCGTGGTATCCCGGCCGTGCAAGGAGGTCGTGATGTCCTTCCGTCTGCTCGCCCTGCTCCCGGCGCTCGCCCTCACCCTGCCCGCGTTCGCCCAGTCGAAGCTCCTCGTCGTCCTCCGGAACGGAGAGGTCCGGACGTTCGAGCTGGCCGAGGTGGAGCGGATCGAGTTCGCCGGCACGTCGCTGACCGGAGGCCTCGATCCGGCACGTCCGGTCTTTCGCGATCCGGTCGGGACGTGGGACTGGGTCGACGGGCAGACGCTCGTCCTTCGCGCCGACTCTCAGTTCGCGCTCCACCGGAGCGACGGGACGCTGATCAGCCAGGGGCGCTGGGAGCTCCTCGAGAGCGCCGCGCGGCGCTACCGCCTCGTCCACGCGCGCGGCGGCTACATCGACACCGTCACGCTCTCCTCGGACGGCTGGATGCTTTCCGGGACCTCGAACACGGGCTACCGGCTCGAGGGGCGGCGTCGCTCCGACGCGTCCACGGGCTGGGGCGGCGTCTCCGAGGCCCAGATCGCCGGGACGTGGGACTGGGCGGACGGCCGCATCGTGATGCTGCGGACCGACCGGACGTTCCTCGTCTATACGGCGAACCGCCAGACCGACGAGGGGCGCTGGGAGGTCCTCGACGCGGCGGCCCGTCGCGTCCGGCTGACGCACCGGCTGGCCGGGACCGCCGACACGCTCGTCCTCTCGGCGGACGGGCGGACGCTCGACGGGACGAACAACCGGGGCGCCCGCGTCCGGGGGCTCCGGAGGTAGATTGCGCCGCGCCGGGCCGCGGCCGGCGGCGCGGCGGTCGGAGATACGAGATGACGAGACGGGAAGAGGAGCTCGGCCGGTTCGAAGAGGCGCTCGGGTTCCGGTTCGGGGACCGAGCGCTCCTCGAGCGCGCGCTGACACATTCCTCGTACGCGAACGAGGCCTCGCGCGCCGGCGCCGTGCGCGACAACGAGACGCTCGAGTTCCTCGGCGACAGCGTCCTCGGCTTCCTCGTCGCCGAGATGCTTCTCGAGCGCTTCCCCGATTTCCGGGAAGGCCAGCTCTCGAAGGCCCGGTCGCACCTCGTGTCGGAGGGGAGCTTCGCGCGGCTCGCGCGCGAGCTGGGCGTCGGCGAGCTGCTCCTCCTGGCGGCGGGGGAGAGCCGCTCCGGAGGCCGCGTGAAGGAGTCGCTCCTCGCGGACGCGTTCGAGGCGGTCTTCGCGGCGATCACGCTCGACGCCGGCCTTCCGGCGGCGCGTGAGGTGGCGCGCCGGCTCTTCGAGCGGCCGGTCTCCGAGCTCGACCCGGGCGAGCTGTCGTTCCACGACTACAAGACGGCGCTCCAGGAGCTCGTGCAGGGGGAGGGGAAGCCTCTGCCCGTTTACCGCCTCGTCTCCGAGTCCGGACCCGATCACCGGAAGGAGTTCGTCTTCGAGGTGGTCTTCGACGAGGGGCTCTCGGCGACGGGGAGCGGCGGGACGAAGAAGGAAGCCCAGCGACAGGCGGCGAAGACCGCGCTCGCGGCGCTCCTCGGCCGCGCGACGCGCGCCTGAGCGGCGGGGCGCGCGGGAGAGGGCCGTCCGGTCCCCTCCCGCGCGCGGGAGCTCACTTCGGGAAGCGCGAGAGGAACGCCGCCGGCTTCTCGAACTGGACGACGCGCGGGAGCGTCTCCTTCCCGTCCGGGCCGACGAAGACGATCGTCGGGACGCCCTGCACGTTCCAGCGCGTCCGGAGGGCGGCCACCTCGGGGGAGGCGCTCTTCGTCAGGTCGGCCTTCAGGAGGACCCAGCCGTCGAGGGCCTTCGCGACGGCCGGATCGGTGAACGTGAACTTCTCGAGCTCCTTGCAGGGGAGGCACCAGTCGGCGAAGAAGTCGATGACGACCGGCTTCCCGGCGGCCGAGGCCGAGGCGAGCGCCGCGTCGGAATAGGGCTGGAAGGCGAGGCCCTCCGCGTGCTTCGACGGGACGACGAACCAGGCGCCGACGGCGAGGAGCGCGAGGCCGAGCGCGACCTTCAGGCCGCGGAACCAGCGGACGCCGGCGCCCGCCTTCTCGAAGAAGAGGAACCAGACGCCGCCGGCGAGGAGCGGGAGGGCGACGGCCCAGGCGAACGCGCGCTCGGGGAGGAGCGGGCGGAGGAACCAGGCGGCGAGGGCGACGAGGACGAAGCCGAAGACCTTCCTCACGGCGATCATCCACTCGCCGGAGCGCGGCATCGCCTTGAGGCTCCCCGAGACCGTGCCGAGGACGAGGTAGGGGAGGCCGAGGCCCATGGCCAGCGTGAAGAAGAGCGCGAAGCCGAGCGGGGCGGAGCCCTGCTGGGCGACGTAGGTGAGGAGCGAGAGGACGAACGGTCCGATGCAGGGCGCCGCCACGAAGCCGACGAAGAGGCCCATCGTGAGCGCGCCGAGGACGCCTCCCTTGCTCCCCGTCCGGTCGGTGATGAAGTGGGGCGCCTGGAGCTCGTAGAGGCCGAACATCGAGAGCGCGAGCGCGAGGACGACGAGAGCGATGACGACGAGGACGGCGGGCTTCTGGAGCCACGAGCCGAAGAGAGAGCCCGAGAGCGCGGCGAAGACGCCGAGCGCGGAGTAGGTGACGCTCATGCCGAGGACGTAGGCGACCGCGAGGCCGAACGTGCGGCTCGTCTTCCCCTCGCTCTGCCGCGAGAAGAAGCCGACGGTGATCGGGATGAGGGGATAGACGCAGGGGGTCAGGTTGAGCGCGAGGCCCGCGAGGAAGACGAGGCCGAGGATCGCGGGGAGGGAGCGGCCGGAGAACGGGCCGGAGTCGGGCGCGGCAGCGGGGGCCGCTTCCGTCGCGCCTCCCGCCTCGGGCGACCGGGATCCGGCGAGCGGGAAGAGCGCGGCGTTCGCCGGCGCGGCGGGCGTGCCGGCCGGGACGACCTCGATCTCGAGCGTCGCCTCGGACTGGTTCGGCGCGAGGCACTGCGCGTCGTTGCACGGCTGGTAGTCGAGCGTGGCCCGGAGAGTCCGCGGGCCGGGCGCGGCGGAGGCGTCCGCCGTCCCCTCGAAGACGATCACGGTCTCGCCGTCGAAGAGGGCGAGCGGCTTCTCGGAGAAGGGGAGTTTCGCCTCCCGGTAGGCGGGGTAGGCGGGCGGGGCGAACTTCAAACCGTCGGCCGGGGCGAGGGCGGCCTCGGTCGGGATCAGGTAGTCCTCGAGGGGCGTGTTCGCGTTGACGTGCCATCCCGGCGCGATCGTGGCGACGACGGCGACGCGGAACGACCCGCCGGCGACGATCTTCTCCGTGTCGGCGGCGAGGCGGAGAGAGAGGACCTCGGGGGGGGCGCCGAGCTGGGCCGCGGCAGGGAGGGCGAGGAGGAGCAGGGCGAGCGCCGCGGCGAAGCGGCGGGCGAAGCGTGGCGTCATTCGGGTTCCCTTCACGGTCGAGCGGACTGGAGGAGGCGGAGGAGCTCCTCGGCCTGGGTCTTCAGGGGCGACTGCGGGTGCGTCTCGACGAAGGCCTTCAGTCGCGCGGCCGCCTTCGGGTGGTCTCCCCGTCCGATCTCCACGTCGGCGAGGCGGAGCTCGGCCCGCTCGAGGAGAGCGGGATCGGTCGAGGTGGCGAGGACCTTCTCGAGCGTCTTCGCGGCGTCGTCGAAGCGGCGGGCCTCGAGCGCGAACGTGGCGAGGTAGGCGAGCGACTTCGCCCGGAGCTCGGCGGGGGCCTGATCGTCCTCGGAGACCTTCCGGAAGCGCCGCTCGGCCATCACGTCGCCGTAGCGGCGGTACGCCTCCTCGCCGACGGCGAAGGCGCGAGCCGGGTCGGCCGGGCTCGCCTTCTCCTCGTCGATCGACCGGAGGAATGCCGCCCACGCCTTCTCGGTCTCGAAGAAGCGCTCGATCCAGGTCGACTGGTTCGTGTCGCCTTCCTGCTTCCCGCAGAGCATCAGGTCGGTCGAGAGGACGAGCCAGGCCGGCGTCGTCCGGAGCCGGTAGCGCGCGAAGAGCCGGTCGGCGTCGGCGGTCCCGCGGAGGAGACGGACCGGAACCTTGTCCTTCAGGAAGCCCCGGAAGGAGGCGGACGGGTAGAGGAGCTTCTCCATCCGCTCGCACTCCGGGCATTGCGCGTCGCGGATCTCCACGAGCAGGCGCCCGCCGTCGAGGGCGGCGGCGCGCTTGAGGGCGTCGGGCATCGTCTCCGCCCAGTCGATGGGCGCGTCCGAGCCGGTGGACGGGAAGGCCGTCTGCGGCCCCTGGGCCAGGAGCAGCGGCGCGACGAGGAGGGCGGGGGCGAGGAGGATCAGGCGCAGTTCTCTCATTTCATCTCGGTCGGGGGATGGCGGCGCGGAGGGCCGCGTTGACTATTCTAGTGGGCGCCGGTATAACGCCCGGCGTCGCGCTGAGGGGCGGACCGCAAGGTGCGTGCCGCGGCGCCGGGTGCCCAGGTAGCTCAGCTGGTAGAGCACGCGCCTGAAAAGTGCGGTGTCGACGGTTCAACTCCGCCCCTGGGCACCATCTCCTTCTCCCCGCGGCCCGGAGCTCCCGGGCCGTTTTCGTTTCGCGGGCGCGGAGTCCGGCGCCCCGTTTCGCGCGATGCCGGGGTCGGACGGCTTGCCGCCGGATCGCGCCTAGAATCCGTCTCGGGAGGGCTGATTGGCCATTCTCAAGGTGATGAAGCTCGGGGCCGACGTGCTGCGGCGGCCCGCTTCGGAGATCGAGGCGAAGGACCTCAAGCGGGGCCGCTTCAAGGGCCTCTTCGACGACCTCCGGGAGACGATGGTCGAGTACGCGGGGACCGGGCTCGCCGCGCCGCAGGTCGGCGCGTCGGTCCGCGCGCTCCTCTACATGGTCGACCCGGAAGGGCGCCGGGCGAGCGCCGGCGCGGTGCCGCCCACGATCCTCGTCAACCCGTCGTTCGAGGTGCTCGACCCGAAGGAGATCGAAGACTGGGAGGGGTGCCTCTCGGTTCCGTTCCTGGCGGCGCGCGTCCCGCGGGCCCGGAAGGTGAGGGTCCGGGCGCTCTCGGAGACGGGGAAGCCGCTCGATTTCGTGGCCGAGGACTTCCACGCCCGCGTCCTCCAGCACGAGGCCGACCACCTCGACGGCGTGATCTACCTCGACCGGGTGAGGGACCGCGCGTCGATCCGCTACACGGTCGACTTCTGAGGCCCGTGGACGACGCCTCCCTCTCCGAGAAGCATGCGCGGATCCTGCGGAAGTACAAGCCCGTCTGCATCTGCAACGGGATCAAGGTGCCGCGCGTCGAGGAAGCGATCGAGAACGGAGCCCGGAGCGTGGAAGACGTGGCGCGCGCCACGGGGTGCACGACGGGCTCCTGCCACGGCGAGCGGTGCGTCCCGGTCATCCTCGAGATGCTCGACGGAAAGCGCTGAGAGCCCTTTACAATCGCGCCCGTGATCGGTTTCACGAGCACCGGGGGGTCCCGATGAGCGACAAGAAGTTCCCTCTGCCGGCCGCGCGGATCGAGCCGCCTCTCGCGCCCGGCGTCCCCTCCACGACGGGCTTCGACTTCCTCACGACGAAGCTCGACTGGTTCGTCCAGTGGAGCCACAAGAACTCCCTCTGGCCGATGCCGTTCGGCACGGCCTGCTGCGCGATCGAGTTCATGTCGTCGGTGTCGTCGCACTACGACCTCGCCCGGTTCGGGGCCGAGGTCGTCCGCTTCTCGCCGAGGCAGGCCGACCTGATGATCGTCTCGGGGACGATCACCGACAAGCAGGCCCCGATCCTCCGGAAGATCTACGACCAGATGCCGGAGCCGAAGTGGGTCATCTCGATGGGCGTCTGCGCCTGCACGGGGGGCTTCTACCGCGCCTACCACGTCGTGCAGGGGATCGACGAGATCATCCCGGTCGACGTCTACGTCGCGGGCTGCCCGCCGACTCCGGAGAACCTGATCTACGGGATCATCGAGCTCCAGAAGCGGATCCAGTCGGGCGACCTCGCCCGCCACCGCGAGGCGAAGACGTACGTCCCGATCCGCGTCGGCACCGACCCGCAGGTGGAGTCGCTCCCGGCCTACTCGAAGGCGGTCATGGCGCCCGGGCGGAGCTCGGAGTCCGGGTTCTCCGAGATGGGCGGCTCGGCGGTGGCGGAGGCGGCGGAGGCGGCGGCCGCGAAGGCCGCGAAGGGAGAGAAGCGATGAGCGCGACCCTCGCCCCGGCGACGGGCGTCTCGTTCGCCCCGGTCCTTCAGCGGACGTTCCCGGACGGCTCCGTCCGCGTCGAGCCGCGTCCCGCCACCGACGTCCCGACCCTCGTCGCGACGCCGGCGTCCTGGCACGCCGCCGCGCTCTTCCTCCGGGACGACCCGGCCGCGGCCTTCGACCTCCTCCTCGACCTCGTCGCCGTCGACCGCCTGAAGCTCGACGGCCCGGCGGCCTTCCGCGGCGAGGGGCGCTTCCAGCTGAACGCGCTCCTCTACTCGACGAGGCGGAACGAGCACCTCCGGCTCCGGGTCGCCCTCCCGGCCGCCGACCCGCGCGTCGCGACGCTCGTGGACGTCTGGCCCGCGGCGAACTGGTTCGAGCGCGAGGCGTGGGACCTGATGGGGGTCCGCTTCGACGGCCATCCGAACCTCGCGCGGCTCCTCACGCACAACGGCTTCGTCGGGCACGCCCTCCGGAAGGACTACGAGGCGGGGCAGCGCTGGCTCTGCACGGAGGAGGACGTCCTCCAGACCCGGCTCGCCGCGAAGACGGACCTCCCCGAGGACGTCTTCGAGACGACGACGCTGAACCTCGGCCCGTCGCACCCGGTGACGCACGGGACCCTCCGGATCGTCGTGCGGCTGGACGGCGAGAAGATCGTCGCGGCCGAGTCGGAGTGCGGGTACCTGCACCGCTGCTTCGAGAAGATGTCGGAGACGCACACGTACACGCAGGTGATCCCGTACACGGACCGCCTGAACTACTGCTCCCCGATGATCAACGGCAACGGGTACGCCCGCGCCGTCGAGCAGATGCTCGGGATCGAGATCCCGCCCCGCGCGAAGGCCGTCCGGGTCGTCCTCTCCGAGTTCTCCCGAATCATGGACCACATGGTCTGCATCGGGGCGAACACGGTCGACCTCGGCGGCCTCACGGCGTACTGGTACGCCTTCCAGGCGCGCGAGGAGATCTACTCGCTCCTCGAGGCCTGCTGCGGCGCGCGGCTCACCTCGAGCTACGCGAGGATCGGCGGCCTCTCGATGGACGTCCCGCCGAACTTCGTCGAGTGGTGCCGGGAGCTCTCGAAGAAGGTCGCGAAGAACATCCAGGAGGTCGACACCCTCCTGACGAAGAACCGGATCTTCCACAAGCGGATGATCGGGACCGGCGTCGTCACGAAGGAGCAGGCGATCGCCTGGGGCTTCACGGGGCCGTGCCTGCGCGGCTCGGGCGTGGGCTACGACCTGCGCAAGGACTCCCCGTACGACGGCTACGACGAGGTCGACTTCGACGTCCCGGTCGCGACGGGCGGCGACAACTACGCCCGGTTCCTCGTCCGGATGGAGGAGATGCGGCAGTCGCTCCGGATCGTCGAGCAGGTCGTCGCGAAGCTCCCCGGCGGGCCGGTCGTCAGCGACGACTACCGCGTCGTCCTCCCGCCGAAGCAGATGGTCTACAACGAGATGGAAGGGCTCATCTTCCACTTCAAGAACGTGTTCGAGGGGATCCAGGTCCCGGCCGGGGAGATCTACTCGTACACGGAAGGGGCGAACGGCGAGCTGGGCTACTCGATCGTCTCCGACGGGAGCGGCCGTCCCTACCGCGTCAAGGTGCGCCCCCCCTGCTTCCCGCTCTTCGCGGCGTTCGAGAAGATCATCGTCGGCGGCATGATGGCCGACGCCGTCGCGACGCTCGGCGGGCTCAACATCATCGCCGGCGAGCTGGACAGGTAGGAGGGACGAGATGCCCGGCAAGGTCGCCCTGATCGATCCCCCGGCGCCGACGCTCGCCGTCCGGCTCTACCTCCCGCTCCTCTCGGGCATGGCCCTGACGTTCCGGAAGTTCGTCGCGAACGTCCTCTCGCGCAAGGCGCGGCCGACGATCGAGTACCCCGAGGAGCGCCGCAGCTACTCCGACCGCTTCCGCGGCCGGCACATCCTGAAGACCCGTGAGGACGGGACGCTGGCGTGCGTCGCCTGCTACATGTGCGCGACGGCCTGCCCCGCCGACTGCATCCACATCGAGGCGGGGGAGCACCCGAACCTGGCCTACGAGAAGTACCCGACCGTCTTCGAGATCGACCTCCTCCGGTGCGTCATGTGCGGCTTCTGCGTCGACGCCTGCCCGAAGGACGCGATCTGGATGACGAAGGACTACGAGCTCTCCTACTTCTCGAGGAAGGACGCCGTCTACGGGATTCCCGAGCTGACCGAGAAGCCGTCGGACACGGCGCCGGGCGGTCCGGGATACGGATACCGCCCCTACTACGGAGAGAGCCCGGCGAAGAAGGCCGGCCAGTTCGAGCCGTCGGGCCTCGCCGTCCTGCCGATGACGCTCGCGCGGAACGCGGCGATCAACCGAATGCCGCCCCCTCCGCCGAAGCCGCCGGCCCCGGCGCCCGCCCCGGCGAAGCCGGCGTAGCGGACGCTCCGGCGCCTCGAAACGCGATCGCCCCGGGGAGACCCGGGGCGTTCGCGTTTCGGGGTTTGCCCGGCTACCAGACGAGGCGGGCGCCGAGACGGAGCTGGTAGGGGCGTCCGGTCGCGTCGACCGGCTGCCAGTCGCCACCCGCGCGGCTCCGGGTGTCGTCGGGGCGGACCCGCGGGTCGGGCGGGATCAGCTTCAGCACCGCCTCGTTCACCTCGATGGCGAAGCGGAAGCGTGGCTCGCCGGACGGGACGGGACCTCCCAGCGTCAGGACGGAGTCCGGGTCCCCGGGGAGGCGGACGAGGCTCTCGCCGCTGAAGACGCCGATCTCGGGGGGGAGCGGCGTCGAACGGAAGAAGCCGGTGGGGAGGACGAGCCGGAAGCCGGGGACCTCGGGGGCGCGCGTCTTCACTCCGGGATCGGCGGCCGCGAGGCCGGCAAGGAGGGACGCAATCAAGACGAGGGCTCTCCCGCAGGGAACGAGCACGATGTCATTGTCTCCCGGAAAGCGGGCCCGCCGCACTTTCTTTTCGTCGGCCTCGCCCGGTCGAGGCTCGGGGGCGAGCGGCCCGGTCAGTGAAGGAACGAGCCCCCGTTCAGCCCGAGGGCCGTCCCGTTCGCGTAGGAGGCGAGCGGGGAGAGGTAGAAGAGGATCGCCCGGGCGCAGTCCTCCGGCGTCGCGATCCTCCCGAGCGGGACCTCTCCCTCGATCTCGGCCTTGCGCGCGGCGACGTCGGGACGCGCCATCGCGGTGTCGACCCACCCGGGGCAGATGGCGTTCGCCGTGATCCCGTGCTTCCCCTCGTTTCGGGCGAGGCAGCGGGCGAGGCTGACCATCCCGGCCTTCGAGACGGCGTAGCTGGCGGCGTCGGTCTCGGCGCGGAACGCGGCGCGGGAGGCCACCATCACGACGCGCCCGAACCGCGCGGCGCGCATCGCGGGAAGGGCCAGGAGCGTGAGGTGGGCGGCCGCCTCGAGGTTGACGGCCTGGGTCGTCCTCCAGCGCGAGAGGAAGGCGGCGTCGTCGGTCTCCTCGAACGGGTTCCGGACGTAGATGCCGGCGTTGTGGACGAGGAGGAGCGGGTCGCCGAGAGTGCTCGCGACCTCGCGATGCAGGCGCCGCCGCTCGTCGTCGCTCGCGAGCTCGGCCTGGAAGGTCGCGGCGGGAGGCCCGCCGGAGAGCGCGATCTCCGCGGCGACGGCCTCGGCCTCGGCGCGGCTGCGGCCGTAGTGGATCGCGACGCGCGCCCCGCAGCGGCCGAGGAGGCGCGCCGTCGCGGCGCCGATGCCGCGGGAGGCGCCGGTGACGAGGGCGACCCGGCCCTCGAGGTCGAGGAGGGGGGAGACGGCGGGAGGCGTCAGCGCGTCCATCCCGGGAGTTTCGCACCCGGGAGGCGGGGCGTCAGGAGCCGGCGCGCGCTCGCGCCAGGGCCCCGAGCGCCCCCGTGAACTCGCCGAACGGCAGGAACGAGGCGCGGGCGCCGACGAGGGCCGTGACGTTCCCGAGGATCTCGACGAGGAGAGGGTTGTTCCGGAGCGTCGACCCGGCGTAGAGGACGTCGGGGCGGCGGCGGGGCGTCCCGCCGCCCGGAGGCGTCGCGAGGGCGACGGCGATCTGGCCCGCGAGGAGCGCCACGTTCTCGCCGACGAGGCCGAGGAGGGCGTGGGCGACGTCGGCGGCGCGCGGCTCGCGCGCCTTGCCGAAGTTCGCGGCGGTCAGGTCGGGCATCAGGGCTATCACGCCGGGGCGGTAGAGGTCTCCGACGAGGAGGTCGACGTGCCGGCGGTCGCCCGTGGCCGCGAGCGCGACGAGCCGGTCGTGGTCGTCCGTGCCGAGGAGGAGGCGGCCGAGGCCGCGGAGCGTGCCGCCGCCGAGGGCCGTTCCGCCGACGCGGGCCACGCTCCCGCGGGCGCCCATCCGGAGGATCGAGGTGCCGGTCCCGAGGCTCACGAGGAGGTGGGGCGAGTGGAGCTCGAGGCCGGCCCGGCGCGTCAGGAGCGGCTCGCCGGCGCCCCAGGCGGCGAACTCGTCGACGATCGTCACCGCCCTTCCGGGCGCGAGGCGGTCGGCGAGCGCCGTCGCGCCGCCTCCGGTCGCCGCGAGGTGGCGGAGGGAGTGGCGCAGCAGGAAGGCGTCGAGGAGGCGCTCGTCGCCGGCCGGCGCGACGAACGACTCGAAGGCTTCGAGCGGGCGGCCGGAGGGAACCGCCACGGCCTTGGCGAGAGTCGCGCCGAGGTCGACGCCGGCGTCCCAGAGGCTCATCGCGGAGCATTGTCGCCCGTTCGGAGCCGGGGCGCAGCGGGCGTCGGCGTCCGGGGGTCGGGGTAACATGGCCGCGCTGCCGGCCGCCCCGCCGACAGAGGGGCCGATGACGCCCGCCGGGCGCAGACGACCCGGCCGACAGGGAGACCCCGAATGCACGACTCCGTCCTCGATGCTCTCTCCGATTCGTTCGGCGACAACGCCGCCTTCGCCCTCGAGCTCTACGCCCAGTACCGGCTGAACCCGGGCACCGTGGGCGACGACTGGCGGCGGACCTTCGAGCAGTTCGAGAAGGCCGCTCGCGCCTCCGCCGCCTCCGGCTCCGGAGCGGCGCCCGTGGCCGCGGCCCCGGCTCCGCCGCCCGCCGTGTCGGCGCCCGCCGCGGCGGCCTCCGCCGGGCGCCCCGCGCCGTCGCTCCGCCCGGGCGAGACGCTGCAGCCGCTCGTCGGCGGGGCCGCGACGATCGCGCGGAACATGGACGCCTCGCTCTCCGTCCCGACCGCGACGTCGCAGCGCGTGATCCCGGTCAAGGCGATGGAGGAGAACCGGCGCATCCTGAACCTCCACCGCGAGGCGGTCCGGCAGTCGAAGATCTCCTTCACGCACCTCGTGGCGTGGGCGATCGTCCGGGCGCTCGAGAAGCACCCCGGGATGAACGACGCGTACGCCGAGGCGGAGGGGAAGCCGCAGCGCGTCCGCAAGCCGCACGTGAACCTCGGCATCGCCGTCGACGTCGCGAAGAAGGACGGCAGCCGCTCCCTCCTCGTCCCGAACATCAAGCTCGCCGAGGGGCTCGACTTCGCCGAGTTCGTCTCGACGTTCGACAACCTCGTCGGGAAGGCCCGACGCGGCGCGATCGAGCCGGAGGCTTTCCTCGGGACTTCGATCTCGCTGACGAACCCGGGGACGCTCGGCACGACGTCGTCCTCTCCGCGCCTCATGCCCGGACAGGGCTGCATCGTCGCGACCGGGGCGATGGGCTACCCGCCCGAGTACCTCGCGATGCCCGACGAGGTCGTGGCG
>JAGOBQ010000492.1 GCA_017999215.1 Thermoanaerobaculia bacterium | reverse complement strand
CGGTCGGCGTCGTCGAGGAGGCCCACGGGTGGCGGCTCGTCTTCGAGATCCCCGGGGCCGACCCGGAGACGGTCCGGGTCGACGTGGCGGGGCGGGTCGTGGTGGTGCGCGGCGAGCGGCGGCCGACGGAGCGCGCGCACGGCACGTTCCTCTGCGTGGAGCGCTCCGCCGGCCCGTTCGAGCGCGCGATCGAGCTCCCCGACGAGCCTGACCCCGAGGGCGGATCGGCCACGTACGCCGACGGGCTCCTCACGCTGGAGATCCCCCGTCGCCCGGCCACTCGGCGCCGGACGATTCCGATCCGCCCGGCGCGGAGCCCGGAGAAGAAGTAGCCGATGGCCGAAGAGACCGCGAGCGTCGAGACGATCCAGATCCCGGACCTCCTTCCGGTCCTGCCGCTGAAGGACGTCGTCCTCTTCCCGTACGTGATCGTCCCGCTCTCCGTCTCCCGCGACCGATCCATCGCCGCGGTCGACGCGGCGCTCTCCGAGCAGCGGATCCTCCTTCTCCTCGCCCAGAAGGACCCGTCGGTCGAGGAGCCCTCTCCCGCCGACCTCTACGAGACGGGGACCGCCGCCGCGGTCATGCGGATGCTCAAGCTCCCCGACGGCCGGATCCGGCTCCTCGTCCAGGGGCTCTCCCGCGTGAAGGTCGACGGGTTCGTCCAGGAGAGCCCCTCCCTCCGCGCAAAGGCGGTCCGAATCACCGAGCCGGAGCCGTCGAAGCCGGCGTCGGAGGAGGCCGAGGCGCTCCTGCGGGCCGTCAAGGAGGGGCTGGAAAAGGCCGTTTCTCTGGGGAAGGCGATCTCTCCCGAGGTGATGCTCGTCGCGGCGGGTCTCGACGACCCGGCGCGGCTGGCCGACCTCGCCGCCTCGAACCTCGACCTGAAGCTGGACGAGGCGCAGAAGATCCTCGAGACGCTCCCCGGCCTCGAGCGGCTGAAGGCGGTGCTCGAGATCCTCCGCCGCGAGATCCGCGTCCTGACGGTCCAGCAGGAGATCTCGGGGATGGCCCGCGGCGAGATCGACAAGAGCCAGCGCGAGTACTTCCTCCGGCAGCAGCTGAAGGCGATCCAGCAGGAGCTCGGCGTCACCGACGACGTCGCCGAGGAGGTCGAGCTCTACCGGAAGAAGCTCGAGGGGAAGAGCCTTCCCCCCGAGGCGACGGAGGAGGTCGAGAAGCAGCTCAAGCGGCTCGAGCGCGGGAACCCCGACTCGGCCGAGACCGCGACGATCCGGACGTTCCTCGACTGGATCACCGGCCTCCCCTGGAGCGTCACCTCGCAGGACAACCTCGACCTGCCGCGGGCCCGCGCGATCCTCGACGAGGACCACCACGGCCTCGAGAAGCCGAAGGAGCGGATCCTCGAGTTCCTGGCCGTCCGGAAGCTGGCGCCCGAGAGCAAGGGCCCGATCCTCTGCCTCGTCGGCCCGCCCGGAGTCGGGAAGACCTCGCTCGGCCGGTCGATCGCCCGAGCCCTCGACCGGAAGTTCGTCCAGATGTCGCTCGGGGGCGTCCGGGACGAGGCCGAGATCCGCGGCCACCGCCGCACGTACGTCGGCGCCCTCCCGGGGCGGGTCATCCAGGGGATCAACCAGGCCGCGACGTCGAACCCCGTCTTCATCCTCGACGAGGTCGACAAGATCGGCGCCGACTTCCGGGGCGACCCGTCCTCGGCGCTCCTCGAGGTGCTCGACCCCGAGCAGAACCGCGCGTTCCGGGACCACTACCTCGGCGTCCCGTACGACCTCTCGAAGGTCCTCTTCATCACGACCGCGAACGTCCTCGACACGATCCAGCCCGCGTTCCTCGACCGGATGGAGGTGATCCGTCTCTCCGGCTACACGCTCGAGGAGAAGCTCGCGATCGCGCGCCGCCACCTCGTCCCGAAGCAGCGGAAGGAGAACGGCCTGACCGAGAAGGGGATCGCCTTCCCCGACGACGCCCTCCGGACGATCATCGAGGAGTACACGCGCGAGGCGGGCCTCCGGAACCTCGAACGGGAGATCGGGAGCTGCTGCCGGAAGGTCGCGGTGCGGATCGCCTCCGGGAAGACGAAGCCGGTGAAGATGACCCCGGAGCTCGTTCGCGAGCTGCTCGGCGTTCCGAAGTTCCGGAACGACGAGGCGCTCGCGCGGGACGAGGTCGGCGCGGCGACGGGCCTCGCCTGGACCGCCGTCGGCGGCGACGTCCTGATCGTCGAAGCGCGCGCGCTGAAGGGGAAGGGGCGGCTCCAGCTGACCGGCCAGCTCGGCGACGTGATGAAGGAATCGGCGCAGGCCGCGCTCACGCTCCTCCGCTCCCGCGCGGACGAGCTGCGCCTCCCGGCCTCCTACTTCGAGACTCACGACGTCCACGTCCACGTCCCCGAGGGGGCGATCCCGAAGGACGGCCCGTCGGCCGGCGTCACGATGCTCACGGCGATGGTCTCCGCCTTCACCGGGACGCCCGTCCGCCGCGACGTCGCGATGACCGGCGAGATCACGCTCCGGGGCGAGGTGCTCCCGATCGGCGGCGTGAAGGAGAAGACGCTCGCCGCCCGGCGCGCCGGCATCCGGACGATCCTCCTCCCCGCGCAGAACGAGCGCGACCTCGCGGAGATCCCCGAGGAGCTGCGGCGCGACCTCACGTTCGTCTTCGTCGAACGCGCCGAGCAGGTCCTCGAGAACGCCCTCGTCCGCCCCGCGGCGCGCCGTCCGGGCGCCCGGAAGGCGGAGCGAAGGAAGGCGACCAGGAGGCGAACGTGAAGACGCTCCCCCCCGAGACCGAGCTCCTTCGCAGCTTCGAACGCCTCTTCGCGACGCGCCGGCGCGACGTGAGGGTCGGCGTCGGGGACGACGCCGCCGTCCTCGCCGCGCCGTCCGCCCTCGCCGTCTGCACCGACGCCCTCGTGGAGGGGGAAGACTTCACCGTCGCCGCCGATCCCTACCTCGTCGGGCGGAAGGCGATGAACGTGAATCTCTCCGACCTCGCCGCGATGGGAGCGACGCCGCTCCACGCGCTCCTCACTCTCGGCCTGCCGCGCGAGACTCCGGTCGCCTGGCTGGACGGCTTCCTCGAAGGCTTCCGGGCGGCCGCGCGGGAGCAGGCCGTGGCGGTCGTGGGCGGAGACCTCTCCGCCGCGCGGGAGCGCTTCGCCTCGGTTACCGTCCTCGGACGCGTCGCCGACGAGGGGCCGCTGCGCCGCGGGGGCGGCGGCCCCGGAGACGAGCTCTGGGTCTCCGGGACGCTCGGCGCCGCCGCGGCCGGGCTCTCCCTCGTCCTCCGCGGCTACCGGCGCGACCGCGACGGGAAGGTGACCGCCCCGCGCGGAAGCCGCGTCTCCCCGGCCCGTCGCGACGAGATCGCGCGGCTCCTCCGGCACCAGCTCGACCCGCGCCCGATGGTCGACCTCGGCCGGGCGCTCGCCGAGGGGGGAATCGCGTCGGCCGCGATCGACCTTTCCGACGGCCTCGCGCGCGACCTGCACCGCCTCTGCCGCGCGTCCGGGACCGGCGCCGTCGTCGAGACGGCGACGCTCCCCGTCGACTCCGGCCTCCCGGCGCTCCCCGAGCTCCCCACCTCCCCGCGCGACCTCGCCCTGTTCGGCGGCGAGGACTACGGCCTCCTCTTCGCGGTCCCGCCGGAGCGCCTCGGCGCGATGAAGAAGATCGCCGCGCGCTTCGCCGTCCGGCGGATCGGCCGGCTCGACGGCACGTCGAAGGTCCTCCTCGCGGAGGGCGGCGAATTCACGCCGCTCCCCGACCGGGGC
>JAGOBQ010000491.1 GCA_017999215.1 Thermoanaerobaculia bacterium | reverse complement strand
GGGGACGGTGCGCGACGCGCGCGTCTACGTGAAGCTCGTCGAGAAGTCGGAGAGGACGAAGCACGCGAAGGTCCTCGCGTCCGAGGCGCGCGACCGGATCGCCGGGATCGCCGGGATCATCCCGTCCGTGGAGATGCAGAGCGACGAGTTCGCCGAGAAGCCGGTCATGGTCTCGATCCGCGGCGAGGAGATCCCGCTCCTGAAGAAGTACGCCGCCGAGCTGAAGAAGGCCGTCTACGGCATTCCCGGCATCGTCGACGTCGAGACGACGCTCGAGCTCGACCTCCCCGAGTACCGCCTCGTGGTCGACCGCGAGCGGGCGGCCGACGTGGGCCTGTCGACCCCGGCCATCGCCCGGACCGTCGGCGCGCTCGTCGGCGGGCAGGTCGTGACGACGTACGAGGACGAGGAGGGCGAGGCCGTCGACGTCCGCGTCCGCCTCCCGCTCGAGATGCGGCGGGACGTCGGGCAGATCGGCGACCTCCGGATCGCCGTCCCGGGCGGACGCGGGAGCGCCCCGGCACTCGTCCCGCTCTCCGAGCTGGTGAAGGCCGAGCGGGCGACGACCCCCTCGGAGATCTCCCGGCGCGATCTTTCGCGCGAGGTCCTCCTCACCGCGAACCTCGACGGCCTGCCGCTCGGTACGGCGGCCCAGAAGATCCAGGAAGCCGCGGCGAAGATCGACATGGCGCCGGGCTACCAGGTCTTCTTCCCCGGCGAGGCGGAGCGGATGGAGGAGAGCTTCGGGTACATGGCGGAGGCGCTCCTCCTCGCCGTCGTCTTCGTCTACCTCATCCTCGCGGCGCAGTTCGAGTCGTTCATCGACCCGCTCTCGATCATGCTCTCTCTCCCCCTGTCGATCGTCGGCATGGCGGGGATGCTCGCCCTGACGCGCGACACGCTGAGCATCATGTCTCTCATCGGCCTCATCCTCCTGATGGGGCTCGTCACGAAGAACGCGATCCTCCTCGTCGACTACACGAAGGTCCTCCGGAAGAACGGCATGGAGCGCCGCGAGGCTCTCATCACCGCGGGGCGGACGCGGCTCCGGCCGATCCTCATGACGACGCTCGCGATGATCTTCGGCATGCTCCCGCTCGCCCTCGGCCTCGGCCAGGGGGCGGAGATGCGGGCGCCGCTCGGGCGCGCCGTCATCGGCGGGCTGATCACCTCGACGATCCTCACGCTCCTCGTCGTCCCGGTCGTCTACGCCCTCTTCGACGACTTCGCGCTCTTCATCCACCGGCGCTGGTCGAAGGCGAACGCCCTGGAGCAGGAGGCCCACGGGCACACGGGGAAGGCCGCGGCCCGGGCGGCCGGCGGGGCCCTCCTCCTCGCCCTGCTCCTCCCGGCCCCCGTCGCCTCCGCGGCGGAGCCGGCGGCGGGCGGCCGCCGCGTCCTGACGCTCTCCGACGCGCTCTCGATCGCCGCGGAGAAGAACCGCGACGTCGCGAAGGCGCGCGCCTACCAGGAATGGGTCCGGGGCAAGTACGTCGAGGAGCGCGCGGGGGCGCTCCCGTCGGTCGCGGCGACGGGCTCCGTCGGCCGCACGTGGGACGGCACGTACGCCGCCCTGACGGACGGACTCTTCCCCTCGGGGCAGACCGTGAAGACGGCGGGCGTCTCCCTCACCCAGACGCTCTTCGCGTGGGGGAAGGTCGGGGCCGCCGTCCGGGCCGCGAAGGACGGCATCGCCTCCGCCGAGGACCAGCTCGATCACTACCGGCAGGCCGCGGCCCGCGACGTGACCGAGGCGTTCCACGACGTCCTCCTGGCGAAGCGCATCGAGGCGATCGCGCGGGAGACCCTCGCGCACCGCGAGCGGCAGCTCGGAGAGGCGGAGAAGCGCCACGGGCTCGGCACCGCCACCGACTACGACGTCCTCGCGGCCCGGGTGGCGCTCGACAACCAGCGACCCGAGGTCCTGCGGGCGGCCAGCTCCGTCCTCGTGGCGCTCGACCGGCTCCGGCTCGTCCTCGCCGAGGAGTCCGGCGAGATCGACGTCGAGGGGACCCTCGAGGCGCAGGCCCTGCAGCTCCCCTCGTTCGAGGAGGCCGTGGCGACGGCCCTCGAGAAGCGCCCGGACCTCTCGAGCCTCGCCCGGAACACGGCGATCTACCGCGAGCTCGTCCGGATCCGGAACGCCGACGACAAGCCCCGGGTCGACTTCCGCGGCAACGCCGGGTGGCAGTGGTTCGACGCGGGCGTGGTGTCGGCCTCGGGCAAGGTCTGGGGCGCCGGCGTCTACCTCACGTTCCCGTTCTTCGACGGCCTGGCGACGCGGGGGCGCGTGGCGCAGGCGAGGAGCGACGTGACGCGGGCCGAGCTCGACCTCGCGCAGGCGCGCGACGGCATCCACGTCGAGGTCCGGACGGCGCTCGACCGGGCGCGGGTCGCGGAGGAGATCGTGAACGCCCTCTCTGGGAACGTCGCGCAGGCGCGGCGGCTCCTCGAGATGTCGGAGACGGGGCGCGAGCTCGGCGTGAAGACGCGCCTCGAGGTGGACGACGCCCTCCTGAACGCCCGGGCGGCGGAGGCGAACCTCGCCCGCGCGAAGAGGGACTACCTCGTCGCGCTCGCCGACCTCCGCTACGCGCAGGGGACGCTCTGACGCGGCGCCTCGCGTCGGGCATCATCGCGGAATGAGCGCGGGACGCTACGGGCACCTGCTCGTCGACGCGCCGAAGGGGCCGCCGACGGACGCCGAGATCGCCGCGATCGAGGAGGCTGTCGGCGCCCCGCTCCCGGAGGAGCTCCGCGAGTGGCTGGCCGCCTTCAACGGCGGGACGCTCGACTACACCTTCGAGCTCGAGACGGAGGCCGGCCCGTTCCCGCTCTGCTTCTACTCGCTCTACTCGACCCGCCGGCCGTCGCCGGCCCGGCCCGCCGCCGGCCTGATCCTCCACGAGCTCGCGATGGAGCGGCGCCTGAAGGAGCTCCGGCCGGGCCTCCTCCCGATCGCCGGGGACGGCGGCACGTCGATCCTCTACGTCGACCTCGCGCCGGCGCGGCGAGGCGCCGTCGTGGCGTACGTCGAGGGGCTCCCGGCGTGGGACGGGACGACGGAAGGGTGTTTCGTAGGGGTGGCGCCCGACCTCCCCGCGTACGCCGCCGGCCTCTACCTGAACACCGTGGAGGAGCCGAGACGCGGGGGGTAGGGACGGCGCGACGGCCCGTGCTTCTCCGGTCGATCGAGCCTCGCGGCGGGCGCGACTTTCGCGGGTCGAGACGGTTAGGATTCGGGCATGAAGACGATCGGTGCGACTGTCCTGTCCTTCTGTCTCGGCGGAGCGTCCGTGCTCGGGGCGACGCCGGAAGCGCGAGGAGGCGGAACGCGGGTCGCCGCCTCGGCGGACGTCGCCTCCCGCGCCCGGATGCTCCTCGAGACGCAGGCGGCCGCCTGGAACCGGGGAGACCTCGAGGCCTTCTGCTCCGTCTACGCCGAGGACGCCCTCTTCCTGACCGCGTTCGGCCTCACGAAGGGGCGGGCGGAGGTGCTGGCGCGCTACCGGGCTCGCTATCCCGATGCGAGCGCGCGCGGGACGCTCTCGTTCGAGGTCCTCTCGGTCGACCGGCTCGCGGGCGGGGCCGACGGCGAGGCGATCGCGGTCGTCGCCCGCTGGACGATCTCTCGCCCGGACCGTCCCGCGGCGACGGGCCTCACGCTCCTCAACCTCCTGCGGAGCGGGGCAGGGTGGAAGATCGTTCACGACGCCTCGATGTGAGCGAGCCGCCGTACCGCCGCGCTGCGAGCGCGAGCGCCTTCCGC
>JAGOBQ010000490.1 GCA_017999215.1 Thermoanaerobaculia bacterium | reverse complement strand
GAGCTCGGCGCGGGCGAGGCGGCGGCGATCGTCGGCCCGTCGGGCTGCGGAAAGTCGACCCTCCTCCACCTCCTCGCGGGTCTCGACAGCCCGGACGCGGGGCGCGTCCTCGTGGACGGGCGCGACTGGACCACCCTGGCCCCGGAGCCGCGGGCGAAATGGCGCGGGGAAGCGGTCGGGTTCGTCTTCCAGCTCCACCACCTCCTTCCCGAGCTGACCGCCGAGGAGAACGTCGCCCTCCCGCTCCTCCTCGCCGGCTCGCCGGAGGGCGCCGCGCGCGCGTCGGCCCGCGAGCTCCTCTCACGGGTCGGGCTCTCCCGGCAGGCGGGCGTCTTCCCGCGCGTCCTCTCGGGCGGCGAGCGCCAGCGCGTCGCGATCGCCCGGGCCGTCGTGAGGAGCCCCCGGCTCCTCCTGTGCGACGAGCCGACCGGCAGCCTCGACGCGGCGCACGCCGCCGACGTCCTCGAGCTCCTCCTCGGCGCGGCGCGCGAGCGGGCGGGCGCGCTCCTCCTCGTCACGCACGACTCCGGCGTCGCGTCGCGATGCGGGTCGGTGAGGACCCTGACGCCGGAGGGCCTCTCCGCCGCCTGAACGGCGCCCGGCTGCTGGCACCCCCTGTGCTAGGATCGGGAGACGGTCGAAGCCCGCTTTCCGAGCGGCCTCGTCGAGGTCGAGCCATGTTCGAGAAGTACAACGAGAAAGCGCGCCGCGCTCTGTTCTTCGCCCGATACGAGGCCTCGAAGCTCGGCTCGAAGGTGATCGAGTCGGAGCACGTCCTCCTCGGCATCCTCCGGGAGGGCGAGGACGTCACCCGGGAGATCTTCGCGCGCTTCAACGTGAAGCCCGACGACGTCCGGAAGGAGATCGAGGGGGACCGGGTCTTCGTCGAGCGCGTCTCCTCGACCCAGGAGCTCCCGCTCTCCGAGGAGTCGAAGAAGATCCTCGCCTACGCCTCCCACGAGGCGGAGTCGATGATGCACCCCTACGTCGGGACGGAGCACCTCCTCATCGGGATCCTCCGGGTCGACCCGTGCGTCGCCTCGCGCCTCCTGACCGGGCACGGCTTCAACCTCTACGGCGTGCGGGAGGAGGCGATCGCCCTCATCAAGGAGCGCGAGGCCTCCAAGCAGAAGAAGGAGCTCCCGTTCCTCGCCGAGTACGCGCGCGACCTGACGGCCCTCGCGGCCCAGGGGACGTTCGACCCGCTCGTCGGCCGCGACAAGGAGGTCGAGCGGATCATCCAGATCCTCTCGCGCCGGACGAAGAACAACCCGATCCTCCTCGGGGAGCCGGGGGTCGGCAAGACGGCGATCGTCGAGGGCCTCGCGCAGCGGATCGTCGAGGGCGCGGTCCCGCTCTTCCTCGCGAACCGGAAGATCCTCGCGATGGACCTCTCGCTCATCGTCGCCGGGACGAAATACCGCGGTCAGTTCGAGGAACGGCTGAAGGGGATCCTGAAGGAGCTCAAGGAGAACCAGGACCTCATCATCTTCATCGACGAGATCCACTCCCTGATCGGGGCCGGCTCGGCCGAGGGCTCGCTCGACGCGGCGAACATCCTGAAGCCCGCCCTCTCGCGCGGCGAGATCGCCTGCATCGGCGCGACGACCCTCAAGGAGTACCGCAAGTACATCGAGAAGGACCGCTCGCTCCTCCGGCGCTTCCAGGCGATCACGGTGAACCCGCCGAGCGAGGAAGAGACGCTCGAGATCCTCGAAGGGGTCCGCGAGCGCTACGAACGGTTCCACCGGGTGCGGTACGCCCCCGACGCGGTGCGCACGGCCGTCTACCAGTCGAGCCGCTACATCCCCGACCGCTTCTTCCCCGACAAGGCGATCGACCTCCTCGACGAGGCGGGCGCGAAGGTGAAGCTCCGCCTGACGGCGGACACGCAGAACCTGCGGCGCCTCGAGAACGAGGCCCGCCAGATCGTCAAGGAGATGAAGAAGGCGATCTCCGACAAGGACTTCGAGCACGCCGTCTCGCTCCGCGAGCGCGAGGTCGAGATCAAGGAGGAGATCGAGAAGACCCGGAACGCGCAGCTCGACGAGGGGGCGTGGGCCGAGGTCGTCCGGGGCGACATCGAGGAGATCATCGCGAGCTGGACGGGCATACCGGTCACCTCGATCCAGGTCGAGGAGGCCGAGAAGCTCCTGAACATGGAGACGACGCTCCGCAAGCGGGTCATCGGGCAGGACCGGGCGATCGACGCCATCTCCCGCGCGATCCGGCGCTCGCGGCTCGGCGTGAAGAACCCGAACCGACCGATGGGCTCCTTCATCTTCCTCGGCCCCTCGGGCGTCGGGAAGACCGAGGTCGCGCGGAGGCTCGCGGAGTTCCTCTTCGACGCCCAGAAGGCGCTCGTCCGGTTCGACATGTCCGAGTACATGGAGAAGCACGCGGTCTCCAAGCTCATCGGCTCGCCGCCCGGCTACGTCGGGCACGAGGAGGGGGGGCAGCTCACGGAGCGGATCCGGAGGCAGCCCTACTCGGTCATCCTCCTCGACGAGATCGAGAAGGCCCATCCCGACATCGCGAACCTGCTCCTCCAGATCCTGGAGGACGGGCAGCTGACCGACGCTTACGGGAACACGGTCGACTTCAAGAACACGCTCATCATCATGACCTCGAACATCGGGACGAAGTACCTCGTCACCCAGGCGCGGGTCGGCTTCGGCGACGGCAAGAACGCCCCGCCCGCCCGCGAGGTGGAGGAGATGGTCCTGAAGGAGCTCCGCCGCGAGTTCTCGCCGGAGTTCACGAACCGGATCGACGAGGTCATCGTCTTCAACCCGCTCACGACGGAGAACCTCCGGGCCATCTGCCGGCTCCTCCTCGACGACGTCGCCCAGACCCTGAAGCATCGGGGCCTCGAGCTCGTCGCCGACGAGAAGGCGGTCGACTGGCTGCTCTCGATGTCGGGGCAGGACGCCCACTCGGGCGCCCGTCCGCTCCGAAGGACGATCCAACGCCACGTGGAGGATGCGGTATCCGAATTGCTTATCGGCGCCCGGGAGCAGCTCGAGTGCCTCGAAGTCACCGTGATCGACAGCGAACTGAAGGTTCTCGTCCGCTCGGCGGCCGCCCTGGCGACCGAGCGGTAAGCGACGTGCAGCAAGCGAGCAACGACCCCGACCCGGCGACGGTCGCCCCGGCGTCCCGGTGCGGGTCCCGACGGCCCGCGGGCGGCGCCCGGGTCGCCGCGGCCCTCGTCCTCCTCCTCGGCGGCGCGTTCTCCGTTCCGGCGCTGGCGCAGGGAGAGCCGCCCGCCGCTCCTGCGGCGCCTCCCGCCACGCTCGACCTTCGGCCCGGAGCGGCGGCCCCGCAGGCGCCGACCTCTCCGCTCGCGGGGGCCCTTCCGCCCGCCCCGGAGCTCCGGACGACTCCGGGGGCCGACGGGAGGGAGCGGATCGCCGAGATCGCCGTTCGCGGCGGGCGGACCGTCACGGTGGAGACGATCGCGTTCTACCTCGGGGTGAAGGTCGGCGACCCGTACGACGCCGACACGCTCCGCCGGGCCTTCTCGAAGCTCTGGGAGTCGGGGCTCTTCGAGGACCTCCGCCTCGAGCGCGAGAGCGTCCCGGGCGGCTCGCGCGTCGTCGCGGTCGTCGTGGAGCGCCCCCGGATCGGCGACCTGGAGTTCCGCGGGAACAAGAAGCTGACGACCTCCCAGCTGAAGGACAAGCTGAAGGAGGGGAAGGTGGAGATCCGCGTCGGTTCGCCGCTCTCCCTCAGCGACGTCTCCAAGGGGAAGCGCGTCCTCATGGAGGCG
>JAGOBQ010000489.1 GCA_017999215.1 Thermoanaerobaculia bacterium | reverse complement strand
ATCCCGCGCAGCTCGCGCTCGCGCCGGGCCAGCTCCCTCGACGCCGAGCGGAGCGCCTCGACGGTCTGCTCGGGCCTGCGGAGGAGCTCCCGCACGAGGGGCGGCGCCCCCGAAAGCTCCGAGAGGAGCCGGTTGCAGATGCCGTCGACGCGCGCCTCGCGGGCCGAGATCGCCGCGAGGGCGGGGCTCTCGGGCCGCGCCGGCGGGGGAGGCGTGACGAGTGGCGCCGGAACGGCCTGCGCGGCCGTCCTTCCGGTCGCTTCAGCGCGGCTCGCCTGCGACTCCTCCGCCTGGCGACGCTCGCGGCGTCGGACCTTGGCGAAGATGTCGGCCGCAGCCATCGCGAACCCGAAGCCGACGAAGAAGAACCAGAAGAGCTGCGGCTGGGTGAGGCCGATGAGTCCGGCGACGGCGGCGGCTCCGGACATCACCCAGGCCTGGGGCAGGCTCGCCTCGTCCTCCTCCCGCAGCCGCCTCGCCAGGCGTCGTTCTTCCCTCGACAGGCCCCGGCTCGACGCGCGATCGACCTGGGAGACGACCTGCTCGACCGCGCGGGAGACCTCGTTCGCGACGACCTCGATCCTCGCGACGGGCGTCCGCTCGAGCGCGCCGAGCACGCGACGAACGCTCTCCTCCAGCTGCTGCTCGATTCCGCGGCCCGCATCGGCCATCTCGTCCTCCCGCCAATGGGTTATACGCCGCGAAACGCGAAGGGTTCAGGCGCCTCGCCGGCGCGCCCGGCCCGACGCCTCCGACCCGGCCGGAGGACGCGCGCAGAGTGTAGATGGTAGACCTGACCCCTCTCCCCTGGGGTAGGCTGGGGGAACGGAGGACGCCATGATCCTGAACCCGAAGAGGCTCGGGGAGCTCCCTCTCGACGCGCGCTCGCGGGAGATCGTCGAGAAGACGGTCGCCTTCTTCGAGGCGAAGGGGAAGGCGCGGCTGAAGCAGGACGACTTCGACCGGGCCTGGTACGCGGACTTCCTGGCTTTTCAGAAGCGGGAGCGGCTCTTCGCGGACCTCCTGACGCCGCCGGAGCTCGGGGGCCCCGACGCGCGGTGGGACACGTTCCGCAACTGCTGGGTCAACGAGGTCCTCGCGTTCTACGGCCTCTGCTACTGGTACACGTGGCAGGTCTCGATCCTCGGCCTCGGGCCGCTCTGGATGAGCGCGAACGGGGAGATGAGAAGGAAGGCCGCCGCGGCGCTCGCGGACGGCGGCATCTTCGCGTTCGGCCTCTCGGAGAAGGAGCACGGCGCCGACATCTACTCGACCTCGATGACGCTCGCGCCGAAGGGCGACGCGTTCGTCGCGGACGGGGCGAAGTACTACATCGGCAACGGGAACGAGGCCGCGATCGTCTCCGTCTTCGGGAAGATGGCGGCGAGCGGCGACTACGTCTTCTTCGCCGCCGACCCGAAGCGCCCGGGCTACCGGCTCGTGAAGAACGTCGTCGCGAGCCAGTCGTACGTCGCCGAGCTCGAGCTGGCCGGCTACCCCGTCGCGGCCGGCGAGGTGCTGACGACCGGTCGGGAGGCCTGGGACGCCTCGCTGAACACCGTCAACGTCGGGAAGTACAACCTCGGGTGGGCCTCGATCGGGATCTGCGAGCACGCGTTCCACGAGGCGCTGAACCACGCGGCGGCACGGCGCCTCTACGGGATGTCGGTGACCGACTTCCCGCACGTCGCGCGAATGTTCGTCGACGCCTGGGCGCGCCTCGTCGCGATGAAGGTCTTCGCCTTCCGCGCCTCGGACTACCTGCGGGCCGCCTCGCTCGAGGACCGGCGCTACCTCCTCTACAACCCGCTCGTGAAGATGAAGGTGACGACCGAGGGGGAGAAGGTCGTCGACCTCCTCTGGGACGTCATCGCCGCGAAGGGCTTCGAGAAGGACATGGTCTTCGAGATGGCCGCGCGCGACATCCGCGCCCTGCCGAAGCTCGAGGGGACCGTCCACGTCAACATCGCGCTCATCGTCAAGTTCCTCGCGAACTGGCTCTTCCGGCCGACGTCCTGCCCCGAGGTGGGGCGCCGGACCGAGCCGGCCCACGACGCCTTCCTCTTCGCGCAGGGTCCGGCGAGCGGCCTCGGGAAGATCCGCTTCCACGACTGGGAGCCGGCCTTCGCGGCGCACGCGCGAGTCCCGAACGTCGCCCTCTTCCGCGAGCAGCTCGGCGCGTTCCGCGAGCTCGTCGCCGCGGCCGCGCCGACCGAGGAGCAGTCGAAGGACGTCGACCTCCTCCTCGCCGTCGGCGACCTCTTCGCCCTCGCCGTCTACGCCCACCTCGTCCTCGAGGGGGCGGCGCACCACACCCTCTCGGACGACGCCCTCGACCAGGTGTTCGACGTCCTCGTCCGCGACTTCTCGTCCTACGCCCTGAAGCTCCACGAGCGCTCCGGCGCCACGGAGAAGCAGGCCGCGATGGCGCTCCGGCTCGTCCGGCGCCCCGCGTTCGACGCGGCCCGCTTCGGCAGGATCTGGAGGGGCGAGGTCCTCGCCCTACGCGAAAGCTACCGGATGAACGAGTAGGAGCCCGTCAGGCGAGGCGGACCCGGAACCTCGATCCGCCCCCCTCGCGGGGCGCGCACGTCACGTCGCCGCCGTGCCTCCGCGCGACCTGCCTCGCGATCGAGAGGCCGAGGCCGGCGCCCCCGTCGACAGTGCCGGGGAGGCGGAAGAAGGGCTCGAAGATCCGTTCGGCGAGGTCGGGCGGGACGCCCGGTCCGCGGTCGAGGACCTCGACCTCGGCGGCGCCCGACGGGCCCCGCCGGACCTCGGCCTCGACGGGCCCGCCACCGTGGCGCCGCGCGTTCTCGAGCAGATTCCGGAGCATCCGGCGGAGGAGGCGCGGGTTGCCCCGGAGGGTGACGACGTCGCCCGAGAGGACCGCGCCGGAGCGGGCGCACTCCTCGGCGGCGAGGCCCGTCAGGTCGACCTCCTCGAAGGGCTCGTCGGGCGCGCCCGCCTCGAGCCGGCTCGCGAAGAGGATCTCCTCCACGAGCGCGTCGAGCTCCGCGATGCTCCGCGCGACCTCCCCTTTCGCGGCCGGCTCGCCGTCGAGGAGGCCCGCCGCCACGCGGAGACGGGCGAGGGGCGTCCGGAGCTCGTGCGAGGCGTTCGCGAGGAGGCGCCGCTGCGCGCCCACGAGCTCCTCGATCCGCGAGGCGGCCCGGTTGAAGCTCGCGGCGAGGAGGGCGACCTCGTCCTTCCCTTCTTCGGGGACACGCGAGCCGAGGTCGCCCGCGCCGAGCGCCTCGACCGATTCGCGGAGCCGCTCGAGCCTCCGCGTGATCCGGCGCGAGATCGGCCAGGCGGCGAGCGCGACGGCGAGCGCCGCGAGGAGGAGGAAGCCGAGGAAGCCGAGGGCCGGACGGGCGGGCGCCGCCCGCCGGGCGACGAGCCAGCGGCCGTCGGGGAGGCGGAGGACGACCGCCGGGCCGACGCCGGCCCGGTGCGACGTCGTGCTCGAGGTGAGACCGCCCGGGGGCGGCGGCAGAGGCTCCCCGTGAGCGGCGACCCGCTCGCCCGCCGGCGTGAACAGCGAGAGGCGGGCGCGGGTCCGCGAACCCCAGCGATCGAGCGCCGCCTGCTGGAGGGCGACGGGAGCGCCCGCGGGCGGGAGGAGCTCGCCCGCGATCTCCGCGGAGAGGTCGAGCCCGTTCTCCACAGGCTCGCGCCCGTAGTGGAGATGCCACGCCGCCCCGGCGAGGAGCCCCACGACGACGCCGCCCGCGAGGCCGGCCACGTAGCTCCGCGCGTGGCGCCGGGCGGC
>JAGOBQ010000488.1 GCA_017999215.1 Thermoanaerobaculia bacterium | reverse complement strand
GCCCCGAAGTAGTCGCGCTGTGCCTGAAGGAGGTTCGCGGGGAGGCGCGCGCTCCGGTAGCCGTCGTACCAGGCGAGGGCCGTCGAGAGGCCGGGCGCCCAGACGCCCGAGAAGGTCGCGGCCGAGACGACACGGCGCCAGGCGTCCTGGGCCTCTCCGACCTTGCCGCGGAACCACGGGTCGAGGAGGAGGTTCGGGAGCGCCGGCTGCGCGTCGAACGCCTCCTTCACCCGGTCGAGGAAGGCGGAGCGGATGATGCAGCCCGCCCGCCAGAGGAGCGCGATCCCGCCGTAGCGGAGCCCCCATCCGCGGCTCTCGGAGGCCGCCCTCATCAGGGCGAAACCCTGCGCGTAGGAGACGAGCTTGGAGGCGAAGAGCGCCTTCCCGAGGTCGTCGACGAACGCCGCGGGATCGCCGGAAAAGGAGGGCGCCGGACCCGGGAGGAGCTTCGCGGCGGCGACCCTCTCCTCCTTCAGCGTGGAGAGGAACCGGGCGGAGACCGCCGCGTCGATCAGTCCGAGCGGCACGCCGAGCTCGAGGGCGGTCGCGCTCGTCCAGCGCCCCGTCCCCTTCTGCCCCGCCACGTCGAGGATCGCGTCGACGAGCGGACGGCCGTCGGCGTCGCGAACCGCGAGGACGTCGCGCGTCACCTCGACGAGGTAGCTGTCGAGGTCCCCGCGGCTCCAGCGGTCGAAGACCCCGCTCATCGCGGCGGCTTCCATGCCGAGGAGGTGCGACATGAGGTGGTAGGCCTCGCCCAGGAGCTGCAGGTCGCCGTACTCGATCCCGTTGTGGACCATCTTCACGAAGTGCCCGGCGCCGTCGCTCCCGACCCAGTCGCAGCAGGGCGTCCCGTCGGGAGCCCGCGCGGCGATCGCGCGGAGGAGGGGCGCGACGAGCGGCCACGCCGCCGCGGAGCCTCCCGGCATGATCGACGGGCCGAGGAGCGCCCCTTCCTCGCCCCCGGAGACCCCCGCGCCGACGTAGAGGAGCCCGCGCGCCTCCAGCTCGCCGGCCCGTCGCGCGGAGTCCTCGAAGCGGGAGTTCCCGCCGTCGATCAGGACGTCGCCCGGCGAGAGGTGCGGGACGAGCGCGTCGATCAGCCCGTCGACCGCCGCGCCGGCCTTCACCATCAGCATCACGCGGCGCGGGACCGAGAGCGCGGCGACGAGCTCGGCGATCGAGCGCGTCCCGACGACGTTCTTCCCCTTCGCCCGCCCCGCGACGAACGCGTCGACCTTCTCGACCGTCCGGTTGTAGACGGCCACCCGGAAGCCGCGCGACTCGAGGTTCAGGACGAGGTTCTCGCCCATGACGGCGAGCCCGATCAGGCCGATGTCCGCGCGTCCGTCCGCCATTCCTCGCCTCCTCGGCCCGCCGAGCTTCATCCGACCGCGGCGGCCGCCTCGATGATCCTCCATCAGGGCCCGTCCGCCGCGCCCCGGAATCGCGGGTCCTTCCGCGACGTCGCGGGCCGCCGACTCCTCCTCCATCCCGTTTGACACCCACCTCGCGTCTGTTATGGTTCGCCGCTGCAAGGAGATAGCGGGGAGGAGCGATCCTCTTTCGCCGGGGAGAAGGATGCCGACTCGCCTCGAAGAGTCCCTCGGACGCGACATCGACCGGATCCGCCAGCAGCTCCTCGAGATGTCCGCCCTCGCCGAGCGGAACCTCCGCGACTGCGTCGAGGCGATGAAGGGGGGCGAGCGGGCCCGCGCCTACGCCGTCATCCTGCGCGACCAGCTCATCGACGAGAAGGAGAAGGAGATCGACCGTCTCTGCCTCGAGTTCCTCGTCAGGCAGCAGCCCGTCGGCTTCAACCTCCGCCTCGCCTACAGCGCGATCAAGATCAACCTCGAGCTGGAGAGGGTCGGGGACTACGCCGAGAGCATCGCCCGCCAGGTGCTCCGCCTCGAGAAGCTCCCGGCGACGCCCGAGACCCACACCGGGCGCCTCGTCGAGATGGCCGACCTCGCGATCCCGATGATCCACGACGCCACCCGGGCGTTCCTCGCCCAGGACGCCGACCTCGCCCGCGCCGTCGTCGCGCGCGAGCCGGCGGTCGACGCGCTCCTCGGGACGCTCGTCACCGAGCTCCTCGACGAGGTGAGCGCGGGGCGGATCGGGGCCGAGATGCTCGTGGCGCTCTCGACGATCGGCCGCCGCTTCGAGCGGGTCGCCGACCAGGCCCGGAACGTCTGCATGGAGACGCTCTACATGTGCACCGGGCAGTACGCGAAGCACCCCGGCGCCGAGACGTTCCGCGTCCTGTTCGTCGGCGAGCACAACGCCTGCCGGAGCCAGATGGCCGAGGCGATCGGGCAGTCGCTCGACCAGAGCCGCTTCCTCTTCTCGAGCGCCGGCCTCTCGCCGCGCGCGATCGACCCGCGGACGGCCGAGTTCCTCACGGAGAAGGGCTACGACGCCGCGCGCATGGCGCCGAAGGGAACGGACCAGGTCCCGAACCTCGACTACTACAACGTCATCGTCGGCGTCGCGCCGGAGGCGCAGAGCCTCTTCCCCCGCACGCCGCGCAACCTCGTCTACCTCGACTGGAGCACCGCCGACCCGTCGCGCGTCGCGGGCTCCCCCGAGGAGGTCCGCGCCGCCTACCAGGCCACCTACGTGTTCCTCGAACGGAACATCCGCGACCTCGTCGGCGCCGTCCTCGACGGCACGCACGACTGACGGCGGGAGCCGCGCCCGGAGCCCATGCCCCGAGCCGCATTCGGAAGACCGCTCCTCCTCCTCGCCGCCGTCGCGGCGCTCGGCCTCCCCGCCTGCGGACGCCGCGACGGCGGCGAGGCTCCCTCGAACGTGATCCAGAACAAGGGCTCCGACACGATGGTGAACGTCGCCCAGGTCTGGGCCGAGGCGTACCGGAAGGCGGCGCCCGGCGTCGAGGTCGAGGTCTCCGGCGGCGGATCGGGCGTCGGCATCGCGGCGCTCGTGAAGGGGGCGGTCGACATCGCGAACGCCAGCCGCGACATCAAGCCGAGCGAATCCGAGATGGCGCTCGCGAACTCGGGGAAGGCGCCGGTCGACTTCAAGGTCGGCTACGACGCGCTCGCCGTCTTCGTCCACCGCGACAACCCCGTCTCCGAGCTGACGCTCGCGCAGCTGAAGGAGATCTACGCCGAAGGGGGGCGCGCCCTCCGCTGGTCGGACCTCGGCGTCACGATCCCCGGCGTGGAGGACGACCGGATCGTCCGCGTGAGCCGGCAGTCGAGCTCCGGGACGTACGAGTTCTTCCGGAGCCGGGCCCTCGACGACGAGGACTTCCGGCTCGGCTCCCTCGACCTGAACGGCTCGAAGGAGGTCGTCGAGCTCGTCGCGGTCACGCCGACCGCGATCGGCTACAGCGGCATGGGCTACGCGACGGACCACGTGAAGATGCTTCGCGTCTCGCCCGGTGCGGGCGTCCCGGGCGTCGGGCCGACGGTCGACGCCGTCCACGACAAGACCTATCCCCTCGCGCGCTCCCTCCACCTCTACACGCTCGGGCCGCCCGAGGGCGCGGTGAAGGACTACATCGACTGGATCCTCTCCCCCGCCGGCCAGGAAGTCGTCCGGGTGGCGGGGTACGTTCCCGCGGTCGTGGCTCCCGCTCCGCCCGCCTCCGCGGCTCCGCCCGCGCCCGCCCCGTCCGCACCGCAGGCTCCGGAGGCCGCCCCCGCACCATGAGCGCTCCGCCGGCCGCCGCGCCCCGCCCCGAGCGCCCCCGCCTCTCCGTCCTCGGCGAGAAGGCGCTCGAGACGCTGATCCGCCTCGCCGGCGTGG
>JAGOBQ010000487.1 GCA_017999215.1 Thermoanaerobaculia bacterium | reverse complement strand
GTCGGAGTCGCGCGGCATACTGATCTCGGTTACGCGGTCGGCTGGGTGTCGGAGCGAGGCTCGGCCCGGTTGATTGTCCTGTCGATCTCGCGGAGCTGCTCCCGCGTCAGGCGGCGCAGGCGGTCGCCCCCGCGCAGCGTCGGGCAGTGGGGGTTCCGGCAGTCGCCCTCGTCGTCGGTTGCGGTGCGGCAGGCCCAACAACGGTATGTGGTCATGCCTTCCTCCTACCGGGAATTTACGGCCGGCAAACACGGATGTCAAGGGGAATCTTCGCGGCGCGCTCCGCCCATTCGAGGGCCTGACCCGACTTGACCTGAGCCTGCGAGACCCGGAGCACGCGCCAGCCGAGGCACAGGGCCTCGGCGTACTTGACGAGGTCTTCCGTCATGCCCCCGATCGTCTGGTGCCTGCCCTTGCCGCCGGGCACGAGGCCCTCGATCTCGACGGCGAGCCGCAGCTCCGGCCAGCCGAAATCGAGCCGCCATCCGCGAGTCGGGTGGAACCGGACCTGTCGCTCGGGCTGCGGCAGAACGCGCGAGCCGCGCACCTGTAACGCGAATTCCTCCTCCCAACGCTCGCGCTTCGCTCTGGCGACCTCGCGGGCGAGGATGGCAGCGGGTGTCAGCGCGCGGGGCATCGTCACCGCCCCGGCGTCGCCGTCCGGACCCACACGGCCAGGACCGCCCCGCGACACGTCGCGCGCTTCCCCATGACGTAGCGGTCCGTCTTCCGAATCAGGTCCGCACGTGCGGCGCAGTTGAACACGGCTCCGACCGCGTTCGCGTGGCTCGTCGGCATCCCGACGAACGTGGTCAGGTCGTCGCTCGTGAAGTCGTCGCCCGCCTTCCGCCCGACGATCCACGCCCATGCGCGGTCCTTCCATCCCGGGTCGGCATGGAGGAGCGCGAGGTCCGTGTGCTTGTCGCGGCTCTCGCGCTGCTCCTCGACGGAGGCGAAAAGGTCGCCGGTCGTTGGGCTCGGCGCAGACGCGAGGCGCGCGCATTCTGCGAGGTAGCCGTCGACCTCCGCACGCCGCCGGAACGTAGCCACTGCGGCGGGCGGTGTAAGGTCGTTGCGGGTGAGCAGGCGCGGGACGAGGACGTCTCCCTCGCGCACGATCGCCCAGCATGTCGGGGCGACGCGGACGACGGGGGCGGTCATCGTTTCGGCCTCCTCGGTCCGTTCGGCAGCGGGCGGAAGTAGTCCTCCGTTACCGATAGCTTGGTCACCTTCACGTGCCGTCCGAGCTTGTGCGGAATCTTGACGTGGAATTCGAAGCCGTCATCCTCGAAGGTGTACGCATGTTCGCCGAAGAGATACCAGATGTTTAGCTCGATCTGTTTGGCAAGCCGCAAGGCGACGGCCTCGTGCCGCGCCGCAAGCTGCCCGCTGCGCGCCATGTGCCGACAGTGCCGCAGCCGCCCGAAGTCCATGAGCATGTGCCGCACGGTCGCGCGCTGCGGCTCGTCGAGCGGACGGCCGAGGACGCGCGCGACCTCTTTGCACAGGTCGCCGTGTGGGTCGGTTCTCATGCGATCGTTGCGCGGGCATTGACTTCCCGCGCATGGCGCACTGCGTGCCGAGCGAGCTTGCGCTGGTAACAGAGCTTCGCGCGATCGTCCAGCGTCAGGCCCGGCTCTGCCAAGACTCGCGTAAGCGCTGCGATGCGAATGGTTGACCATACCTCGACGAGGACAGGCGTAGGGATTGTCATGTTCGTCTCCTTCAGTACTCCGGGAAATCCGCGCTGCCAGCGGGCGAGGACGTTGGCGGCTTGTATCCTGCGCGAATACGGGCCGCCCAGCCTCGCGCGCGGGCCGCGTCCTTCCGCTTGTAGGGAGCAACGAGCTTCCCGGCCGGTGTCGTTTCATTGTTCTCTTCGGCTTTCCGCGCGAAGTAATCGAACGTCTCGGCGAGCATGTCGAGGAACTCGGCCGGGCACTCTGAGAACGTCAGGCCCTTGCAGCTTTCGCCAGTCCAGTCGCGCGGGTTGAACTTCACGGAGGGATTGCCGTAAGGCCCATCGAGATCCGCGTCTGGCGCGACGGTCTGTCCCGGCGCGTTATGTGCAGCCTTCACGCGCTCCTCCGCCTTGCGCTCTGCGATCACGACGAGCTTTCGGAGGGACAGGTCAATCGACTTCAAGACGGCGAGAGTTTCGGGGTCAGACATCGAATTCCTCGACGGCGTAGAGACCGAGAGTGACGTCGGGATAGACCTCGCGCGCGAGCTTCGACGACGCGCGGGCTACGCACATGTCGGACGGGTTCTTTCCCCATCCCGAGGCGGCGAACTTCGCGTCGTCTTTGGGCCATGCCGCGCGCGCCTCTTCGATCGTGTAGGTCAGCGTCCGGACAGGATCGTCTCCGCGCTGCGTCTCGTACGTGGCACGCGTGGGCGTGCGCTCCGTGCAGCGGAAGAACTTCGCTTTTCCGCTCGTGATGACCCGCGCGCGGATCGCCTCGGCCGAAAGGCGCGGCTGACCCTCGACGATGTGAAACGCGCGGAGCGAAACCATCGCCGGCATGCCGAGCTCCCGGCCCGCGAGGATCGTCGAGAGGACCGCGTCGGGCGAGCCGTACCCGCTGAACAGGCGCGATGCGTGCGTGTGGGCGGCGAGCTTGAACGCGTCGTTCATCGTGCGCGGTTCGAGCTGGCGCTCCCACTCGATCGGCGTTGCAGCGATGACGTCGGAGAGGAGGTCGGTCTTCGGCTGCGCGGGTGCCGGCGCGGCCTTCGTCTCCACCGTCTGCGTCGTCACGGTCCCGTCCGGCTGCACCGTCTTCTCCGTCTCTTCCATCGCCATCTCGGTATCTCCCATCTCGTCTTCTCCTTCCGCTTCCGCTTCCGCTAGGAACGCGGCGGTCTCCTGCGTGACTCTCTCCACGAGGACTTCGTCGAACGGCACGTCCGCGTCATATCGCAGCGAGACGAGCGCGCGCACGGTCTCCCAGCGCGACCCGAACTCCTTCAGCGCTGCGACCTCCGAGGGCTTGACCTCGCTCGGTTCCTTCTTCGCTTCGGCCAGGATGTTCTCCAGCGTGCCGTACTTCTGAAGAAGAGCCGCCGCCTTCTTCACGCCGATGCCGGTCGCCCCCTTGATGTTGTCGCTGGCGTCGCCTACGAGCGTGAGATAGTCCCGGATCTGCGCCGGGGCCACGCCGAACTTCTCGGCCACTTTCGCATCGTCGTACTCCTCACCCGTGCGCGTGCTCTTCGTCTTCACGTTTGGCCCGACGAGCTGGAGGAGATCCTTGTCGGCCGAGACGACGAGCACGTCCATACCGCGCTTCACGGCTTCGACGGTCGCCGTGGCGATGAGGTCGTCCGCCTCCATGCCCGCCTGCGACCAGACCGGGAACCCGTCGCCGCGGAGCGTCTCCTGCGCCAGCGTGATTTGATGGATCAGCGTCGCGTCTCGTTCGCCGCGCGTCGCCTTGTAGGTCGGGTCGATCTCCGCGCGGAAGCTCTTGCCCGAGTCGCAGCACACGGCGACGTGCGGTTGTCCGGACGCGAGCGCGCGCACCTTCGCGACGGTCGCGGTTGACGTGTAGTTCGGGTCGGGCTCGTTCTGACTGACGTGCCACAGGGGATGGGCGATCGACGAGAGGTCGAGCAGCACGACGGTCTTTCGTTCGTCTTCCATCATCGTCCGCCCCTAGCCTTCCGCATACACCATTGCATCCACAGGACGAGCAGCACGTAGAGCGGAATCAGGATCGCGCCCCACTGGCCCCAAGTCAGCTCTGGGATCACTTCGGCCCCTCAGTATCCGGCTTGTGGTAGAGCGCGCCCTCTACAAG
>JAGOBQ010000486.1 GCA_017999215.1 Thermoanaerobaculia bacterium | reverse complement strand
GTTCTCGAAGGCGAGCGTCGGCGACGAGGCGGCGACCGCTTTCTGCGGGGGCGGGACGGGGATGGCCGCGAGGGCGTGGCCGTTGCCGTTCTCCTCGCGCGCGATGACGCCCGCCCGGGCCCGGAGGTCCGCCGTCAGGAAGCGCGACGCGAGGTAGCGGAAGATGTAGTCGACGAGGCTCTTGGCGATCGGGATCTCGGGGTTCTTCGTGTAGCCCGCCGGCTCGAAGCGCATGTGGCTGAACTTCTCGACGAGCGCCTCGAGCGGGACCCCGTACTGGAGCGTGAGGGAGATCGCCGTCGCGAAGGCGTCCATCAGGCCCGAGATCGTGGAGCCTTCCTTCGCCATGGTCAGGAAGATCTCGCCCGGCTGGCCGTCGTCGTAGAGGCCGACGGTGATGTATCCCTCGTGCCCGCCGACGGAGAACTTGTGCGTCAGCGCGCGCCGCTCGTCGGGGAGCTTCCTGCGGCGCGGGCCGGCCGCGGCGGCGGGCGCAGGCGTCGACGCCGCGGCCGCCCCCTTCGTTCCCTTCACGGCGTCGTCGCTCTTCGACGCCGCCGTGTTGAGCGGCTGCGTCCGCTTGCATCCGTCGCGGTAGACGGCGATCGCCTTGAGGCCGAGCTTCCACCCCTCGAGGTAGACGCTCGTGATGTCCTCGACGGTCGCGTCCGGCGGGAGGTTCACGGTCTTCGAGATCGCGCCCGAGAGGAACGGCTGGACGGCGGCCATCATCCTCACGTGCCCCATCGCGTCGATGGAGCGCGTCCCGCCGCGCGCCTTGAAGGCGCAGTCGAAGACGGGAAGGTGCGCGGTCGAGAGGTGCGGGGCGCCCTCGATCGTCCCCTTCTCGTCGACGTACGCGACGATCTCGTTCACCTGGCTCTCCGTGTAGCCGAGGCGCGCGAGCGCGTGGGGAACGGTGTTGTTGACGATCTTGATCGTCCCGCCGCCGACGAGCTTCTTGTACTTCACGAGGGCGAGGTCGGGCTCCACGCCGGTCGTGTCGCAGTCCATCATGAAGCCGATCGTCCCGGTCGGGGCGAGGACGGTCGCCTGCGCGTTGCGGTAGCCGTGCTGGCGGCCCGACTCGAGCGTCAGGTCCCAGACGCCGAGCTGCGCCTCGTAGAGTTCCTTCGGGACGCCCGTCCTCGGCACCTTCGCCGCCGCCTCCCGGTGCATCTCGATGACGCCGAGGAAGGCGTCGCGGTTCGGCTCGTACATCCGGAACGTGCCGATCTCGGAGGCGATCCGCGAGGAGGTGAGGAACGCCTGTCCGTGCATCAGGCTCGTGACGGCCGCCGCGTAGGCGCGCCCGTCGTCGCCGTCGTAGGGAAGGCCGTTGTACATGAGGAGCGCCCCGAGGTTCGCGTAGCCGAGGCCGATCGGCCGGAAGTCGTGGGAGTTCCGCTCGATCGCGGGCGTCGGGTACGAGGCCTCGTCGACGAGCATCTCCTGCGCCGCGAAGACGACGTCGACGGCGTGACGGAACTTCTCCACGTCGAAGCCGCCGTCCTCGTTCGCGAACTTCATCAGGTTCAGCGAGGCGAGGTTGCAGGCGGAGTCGTCGACGAACATGTACTCGGAGCAGGGATTCGACGCGTTGATCCGGTGCGTCGACTTACAGGGGTTCCAGCGGTTGATCGTCGTGTCGTACTGGATGCCGGGGTCGCCGCAGATCCAGGCCGAGTCGGCCATCCGGCGGAGGACGGAGCGCGCGTCGAGCTTGAGGAGCTCCTCGCCGGTCGTGACGGCGTGGCAGGCGTACTCGCGTCCCTCTTCGACCGCGTTCATGAACTCGTCCGTGACGCGGACGGAGTGGTTCGCGTTCTGGAAGAGGACGTTGTTGTAGACCTCGCCGCCGAACGAGCCGTCCCAGCCCGCCTCGATGAGGTCCCACGCCTTCCGCTCCTCCTTCGCCTTGCAGTCGATGAACTCGAGGACGTCGGGGTGGTCGACGTTCAGGATGACCATCTTCGCGGCGCGGCGCGTCTTGCCGCCCGACTTGATCGCCCCCGCGAAGCTGTCGAACCCCTTCATGAACGAGACGGGGCCCGAGGCGATTCCGCCGGAGGAGAGGCATTCCGTGGAAGAGCGGAGCGAGGAGAGGTTCGAGCCGGTCCCGGACCCGAACTTGAAGAGCATCCCCTCGGTCTTCGCGAGGTCGAGGATCGACCCCATCGAGTCGCCGACCGCGTTGATGAAGCAGGCCGAGGCCTGCGGCTTCGCCTCGACCCCGACGTTGAACCAGACGGGGGAGTTGAAGCTGGCGACCTGGTTCACGAGGATCGCCGCGAGCTCGTCGCGGAAGGCGTCCCGGTCCGCCGCGGTCCGGAAGTAGCCCCCCTTCGCGCCGTAGCCCGTGATCGTCTCGACGACCCGCCCGATGAGCTGCCGCACGGAACGCTCCCGCTCGGGCGTCCCGGCCTTCCCGTGAAAGTACTTCTGCGTGACGATGTTCGTCGCCGTCATCGACCACGCCTTCGGCACCTCGACGTCCTTCTGCTCGAAGAAGACCTCCCCCTTCTCGTTCGTGATCGCGGCGGTCCGGAGCTCCCACTCGATCGCGTCGAACGGGTGCGTCACGCCGTCGGTGTAGAGGCGGCGAAAGGTGAGGCCGCGAAGCGCGGAGCGGGACGCGGCGGGCTCGGAAGCGGTGGAGACGGACGCCTGCTCGGCGGTGCGATCGGCGGGAAAAGACACGGCGGACCCCCTTGTGGAATTCTCGATGGGCGGATGAGGAATCCTATGCGACAGGGCGAACGAGCGCAACATCTCGTAGTCGATTTCTCCGATACCACTAGGGATTGTGCTGTAGGGGGACATCTGGTCCGGTTCTTGCTGAAGAGCGGGGCCGGGCGCGTTGACGCGCCGTCTCGGCTGGAGCGACAATAAAAGGTTCGAGGCCGTGCGCTCCTGGCGCGCGCGGGCTCGAGGAGGAACCGATGGCGTCCACGACCGTCAACACCGCCACCGTCTCCGTCCAGGAGACGTTCGCCCTGAGCCTCACCGACCGCGCCGTCGACAAGGTCAAGGACTTCGCCGCGAAGATGCCCGACGCGGCCGACAAAGCCCTGCGCGTCTTCGTCCAGGCCGGCGGCTGCTCCGGCTTCCAGTACGGCTTCACGTTCGACGACCCGAAGGAGACCGACCACGTCCTCGCCGTCGGCGGCATCCGCGTCCTCGTCGACAAGACGAGCGCCATGAAGCTGAACGGCGCGACCGTGGACTGGATCGAGGATTTCCGCGGCGCCGGCTTCTCCGTCGAGAACCCGAACGCCGGCGGCGGCTGCGGCTGCGGGAAGAGCTTCGCCTGAGCCCGCGCTGACCCGGGTCGGCAGGAACGGCCCCCGAACGGGGGCCGTCGCCGTCTCCGGGGGCCTCGCAGCGACCTCGTGAGCCGCCGCCTCTCGCCCCTCGCCGTCGTCTTCCTGACGGTCTTCATCGACCTCGTCGGCTTCGGCATCGTCATCCCGCTCGTCCCGCTCTACGCGGAGGCGTACGCGCCGTCGCCGCTGGCGTTCGGCGTCCTGATGGCGAGCTTCTCGGCGATGCAGTTCCTCTTCGCGCCGCTGCTCGGCCGCCTCTCGGACCGGATCGGCCGCAGGCCGGTCCTCCTCTTCTCCCTCTTCGGGAGCTTCCTCAGCTACCTCCTCTTCGCGTTCGCCGGCTCGTTCGCCGGCCTCCTCGCCTCGCGCGTCCTGGCCGGGATCATGGGCGCGAACATCGGCACCGCGCAGGCGGTCATCGCCGACGTGACGCCGCAGGGCGACCGCGCCCGCGGCATGGGCCTCGTCGGGATGGCGTTC
>JAGOBQ010000485.1 GCA_017999215.1 Thermoanaerobaculia bacterium | reverse complement strand
CCCCCCGTCGAACGTCCCTACTGGAACCCCTACGTCGCCGGCTTCGCGCTCGGCCTCGTCCTCCTCGGCTCGTTCCTCGTCATGGGCTTCGGGCTCGGCTCCTCGAGCGTCCCGACCCGCCTCGCGATCGGCGCCGCCCACCTCGTCGCCCCCGCGGCGACGGAAGCGAACGCCTACTTCTCGCAGTACGTCGGCCCGGGCAAGAGCGTCCTTCAGGACTGGCTCGTCTTCGAGGTCCTCGGCGTCTTCCTCGGCGGCCTCGTCGGCGCCTACTCGGCCGGGCGTCTCAAGGGCGAGGTGATCCGCGGCGAGGGCGTGCCGAAGGGGCGCCGGATCGCGCTCGCGATCCTCGGCGGCGTGATCATGGGCTTCGCGGCCCGCCTCGCGCGCGGCTGCACCTCGGGCCAGGCGCTGACAGGCGGCGCCGTCCTCTCGCTCGGCTCCTGGATCTTCATGATGTGCGTCTTCGCCGGCGGCTACCTCGTCGCCCCGCTCCTCCGAAAGGAGTGGCGATGAACCTCCTGCCGCTCTACCCGAACGACGTCTTCGGCTTCCCCACCGGCCTCCTCCTCGGGACGCTCGTCGGCTTCGCGTTCGGCTTCGTCCTCGAGCGCGCCGGCTTCGGGAACGCGAAGAACCTCGCCGCCCAGTTCTACCTGACCGACACGCGCGTCCTGAAGGTGATGTTCAGCGCGATCGCGACGGCCTGCGCGGGCATCGGCCTCCTCTCGGGGCTCGGCGTCCTCGACCTCTCGCTCCTGACGGTGCCGGAGACCTTCGTCGGCCCGCACGTCGTCGGCGGCCTCCTCCTCGGAATCGGCTTCATGGTCTCCGCCTACTGCCCCGGGACGGGCGTCGTCGCGATGGCCTCGGGCAAGTGGGACGGGTTCTGGTCGATCGTCGGAGTGACGGCCGGCTCGTTCCTCTTCGGCCTCTTCTACGGCCCCCTCGAGGGCTTCTACAAGAGCGGCGCGATGGGCTCCGTGACGATCGCGCAGGCGACGGGACTGCCGTTCTCCGTCCTCGCCGCGGGCGTCGTCGCGATGGCGATCGGCGCCTTCCTCGGCGCCGAGAAGCTCGAGCTGATCTTCGCGAGGAGGGCCGGGAAGGACGTCCCGCCGTCGAACGACCGCCTCCGCAACCGACAGTTCGCCGCGCTCGGCACGCTCGCCGTCCTCGGCCTCGCGACGCTCGCCCTCCCCGCCTCGAAGCCGGCCGTCGCCGCGAAGCCGTTCGGGACGATCGGCGCCGTCGACCTCGCGCGAGAGATCGTCTCCGATCCGCAGAGACTCTGGATCGTCGACCTGCGCGCCGCGGACGCGCCCGCCGGAGCCATCCCCGGCACCGCCCCGCTCCCCGAAGGGACGACGCCCGCGAAGTACGTCGCGACCCTTCCTCCGACGCGGACGCTCGTCGCCTACGCGCAGGGCGATCTCGCCGCGCTCCCCGAAGGCTTCGAGGCCTATCCCGGCGAGGTGCTCCTCCTCTCGGGCGGGTACGACGCCTGGAAGGGCGAGGTCCTCGCGCCGCCGCAGCCGCCCGCGGAGCCGACGCCGGCCCTCATCGCGGAGTTCCGCTCGCGGAGCGCCCTGAACGGCCACTTCACCGGCGCCTCCGCCCCGCCCCCGCCGAAGCTCGTCGTGAGGGCCGTCGCGGCCTCCGCGCCGAAGAAGGGCGGCGGCTGCTGACGACCTGACCCCGGCCGAAAAGCCGGTCGACCTTCCTCCCACAGACCCGGATTCCGGCACGACCCGATGCGGCGTGCCCTATGGAGAGTGTGCGATGAGACGAAACCCCGTCCTGGCGATCACGGCGCTGGCCCTGCTCGCCCTGGCCGCTCCCGCGATGGCGACGAACGGCTACTTCTCGCTCGGCTACGGCACCCCGTACAAAGGGATGGCCGGCGCCGGCCAGGCGCTCCACCTGAACACGCTGGCGAGCGCCACGAACCCCGCGACGATCGCGTTCGTCAAGGGCTACGACATCAGCCTCGCCCTCTTCAACCCGAACCGCGAGTACACGGTGACCGGGAACCCCTCCGGCTATCCTGGCACGTTCGGCCTCGCGCCCGGCAATTACGAGAGCGACAGCAAGGCCTTCGTCATGCCGGCCATGGCGGGCGCCTGGCACCTGTCGAACGGCTTCCACGTCGGCCTCGCGATCTACGGGAACGGCGGGATGAACACCGACTGGTCGAACCCCGTCTTCGGCCAGGCCCTCGCCGGCGTCAACCTGATGCAGGCCTTCATCGCCCCCTCCTTCACGTGGGAGTTCGCGGAGCACCAGGCGATCGGCGTCTCGCCGATCCTCGGCTGGCAGAGCTTCGAGGCGAAGGGACTCTCGGCCTTCTCGATGTTCTCGTCGAACCCCGCGAAGCTGACGAACAACGGCGCCGACACCACGACCGGGTTCGGCGCGCGGATCGGCTACCACGGCAAGTTCGGGGAGTACCTCGGCGTCGGCGCCTCCTACCAGACGAAGATCGCCATGGGCGAGTTCGACGACTACGCGGGCCTCTTCGCCGGCAAGGGCGACTTCGACGTCCCCGCGACCTGGACGGCCGGCATCGCCGTCTTCCCCGCGAAGGGGTGGTCGATCGCCGCCGACATCCAGCAGATCTACTACAGCGAGGTCGGCTCCGTCGGGAACCCGATGCTCCCGAACCTGATGCAGGCCCCGCTCGGCGCCGACGGCGGCGCCGGCTTCGGCTGGGACGACGTCACCGTCTACAAGCTCGGCGTCCAGTGGGAGGCGACCCCTTCGTGGACGCTTCGCGCCGGCTACGCCCACTGCACCCAGCCGGTGCAGGAGAGCGAGGTCCTCTTCAACATCCTCGCCCCGGGCATCGTCCAGGACCACGTCACCGTCGGCGTCTCGAAGCTCCTCTCGCCGAAGAGCGCCCTCCACGTCGCCGTGACCCGCGCCTTCTCGCAGACCGTCAGCGGCGCGAACCCGCTCGAGGTCCCGGGCCAGCAGCGGATCGAGCTGAAGATGGACCAGTGGGAGGTCGAGCTCGGCTGGGGCTTCGGCTTCTGAGCGTTCCCCGGGGCGGGCGCCGATAGAATCCCTGCGGACCCCCGTCCCGAGAATTCGCTAGGAGGAACCGATGCCTGGTATCTACAAGAAAGTCGAGCTCGTCGGCACGTCGCCGGTCAGCTTCGCCGAGGCCGTGAAGGCCGCCGTCGAAGAGGCTTCGAAGACGATCCGGCACATGGACTGGTTCGAGGTCGTCGAGGAGAGGGGCCGCATCCACGACGGCAAGGTCGCCGAGTTCCAGGTGACGATCCGCGTCGGCTTCAAGCTCGAGCGCTGAGCTTCGCGGGGCGGGCCGGAAGGCCCGCCCCGCCCCATCTCCCGTCGTCCGGCAGCCGGTCCGGATTTGCGGCGCTCAGCCGTGGAACGGCCGGCCGGCCCGCGCCGCCTCGAGGAGGAGCGGAGCCGGCGTGAAGCGCTTGCCGTGGCGCTTTCGCAGGCGCTCCATCCTTCCGACGACCTCCGCCGCGCCGACCGCGTCGACCCAGCGGAACGGCCCGCCCCGGAACGGCGGGAACCCGAGGCCCAGGACGGCGCCCGCATCCGCGTCCCGCGGGGAGGCGACGACCCCTTCCTGAAGGCACCAGATCGCCTCGTTCACCATGAGGAGAACGAGCCGGTCCGCGAGGTCGGCGCCGCGCATTGGCGTCCGCTCCGCGCCACCGAAGAACGCGTAGACCTCCCGGTCGACTTCCTTCGATCCGCCGGAGCGCGCTTCAGCTCGATAGACGTAGAACCCCCGTCCGTTCTTC
Organism: Thermoanaerobaculia bacterium; assembly: GCA_017999215.1. Lineage (GTDB taxonomy): Bacteria > Acidobacteriota > Thermoanaerobaculia > UBA5066 > UBA5066 > UBA5066. The sequence continues at coordinate 22 of JAGOBQ010000485.1, read as the reverse complement.
CGGCCGCGGAAGCCCGCGCCGA
>JAGOBQ010000060.1 GCA_017999215.1 Thermoanaerobaculia bacterium | reverse complement strand
GGCGCCCGCACGAGCGCCCCCGGCGCCTCCTGCCCGGTGCCGGCCGCGGGGGCGCGGCAGGGCCCGATGCCGAGGCCCGCCTTCCACGCCGCCCGCTCGGCGGCCGCGGAGGAGACGATCAGGACGGTCGGGGGCCGGGCCGGCGCCTTCGGAGGGGCCGGCACCGCCACAGCCGGGGCCGGCTCCGGCGCGGCGGGACGGGGCACGAGCGAGGGGCGCGTGACCGGGGCCGAGGCGTCGGAGGGCGAGGGACGGCGGGGCTTCTCCGGGGGCGCCGGGAGAATGACCGCGCCCAGGACCGACTCCAGCTGCGCCATGAGCGGGTCCCCTCCCGCGGGGCGCGTCAGCGCTCCCTCGCGGGGCGTCGGGAGCCGCTCGGCGTTCGCGAGGTCGGCCTCGAGGTCGACCGCCGTGGCATACCTCCTCGCGGGGTCCTTCCGGAGCGCCTTCAGGACGACCTCGCGCAGGTCCGGAGAGACGTCCGCGAACTTCGGGAGGAGGTCCGGGACGGGGTCGTTGATCTGCATCATCGCGACCGCGATCGGGCTGTCGCCCGTGAACGGCAGCTGCCCGGTCAGGGCCTCGAACGCGATGATCCCGATCGAGTAGATGTCGGTTCGGGCGTCGACCGCCTTCCCGGACGCCTGCTCCGGCGACATGTACTGAGGCGTCCCGAGGATGATCGAGTCGAGCGTGAATCCGCCGCCGAGATTCCAGCGCGCGAGGCCGAAGTCGACGATGGCGACGGCGCCCTGCTCGTCGACGATGACGTTCTGGCTCTTCAGGTCGCGGTGGACGATGCCCAGCTCGTGGATCGCCGAGCAGCCGCGCGCGATCTGGCGGAGGATCGGGACGGCCTTCGGCGGCGGGAGACGCCCCTCGTCGCGGATCATCGTCCAGAGGTCCTTCCCCGGGACGACCTCCATCGTGATGTAGGGGTACTCGCCGCTGATCCCGAAGTCGTACATGCGCGCGACGTTCGGGTGCTTGATCTTCCGGTTCAGGTTGATCTCCCGCTTGAAGCGGGCGAGGACGACCTCGTCCTCCTTCGCGATGTCCGGCGAGAGGACCTTGATCGCGACCACCTCGTCGAGCTCGAGGTCCTTCGCCTTGTAGACGATCCCGACACCGCCCTGCCCGAGCGTCTCGATCCACTCGTAGCGGGGGACCCCGTCGAAGAACTTCCGGCGAATCTGGTCGGCTTTCATCGGGTCCGTCCGGCCCCCCCAGCATAGAGGGAATCCCGGACGGGATCGACGGGCGATCGTCCGCCCCGGTCGCCGGCGCCGTCGGGGCGGGCCGTCAGACGGCCCTCATCACCAGGCAGGCGTTCGTCCCGCCGAACCCGAAGGAGTTCGAGAGGCCCGCGCGCACCCGGGTCTCGCGGGCGACGTTCGGCGTGTAGTCGAGGTCGCACTCCGGGTCGGGGTTCGCGTAGTTGATCGTCGGCGGGAGGACGCCGCGCCGGATCGCCAGCGCGAGGACGCCCGCCTCGTAGCCCCCGGCGGCCCCGAGGAGGTGCCCCGTCATCGACTTCGTGGACGAGACGGGGACCGACCGCGCCGCCTCGCCGAACAGGCGTTTGAGCGCGATCGTCTCGACGCGGTCGCCGTGCGGCGTGGAGGTGCCGTGGGCGTTGACGTACCCGACCTCGCCCGGATCCATCGCGGCGTCCTTGAGCGCGTTGCGCATGACGCGGAACGGCCCGTCGCCGTCGTCGGACGGAGCCGAGATGTGGTGGGCGTCGCCCGACATCCCGTACCCGGACACCTCGGCGTAGATCGCGGCGCCGCGCCGGATCGCGTGCCCCAGCTCCTCGAGGACGAGGATGCCGGCCCCCTCCCCCAGGACGAAGCCGTCGCGGTCCCGGTCCCACGGACGGGAGGCCGTGGCCGGGTCGTCGTTCCGGGTCGAGAGCGCGCGCATGGCGGCGAACCCGCCGACCGCGAGCGGCGAGACGACCGCCTCGGTCCCGCCCGAGATCATCGCGTCCGCGTCGCCGCGGCGGATGATGTTCACGGCGTCGCCGATGGCGTGGGCGGACGTGGCGCAGGCGGTGACCGTCGCCGTGTTCGGCCCCTTCGCGCCCGTCAGGATCGAGATCAGCCCCGAGGACATGTTCGCGATCAGCCCCGGGATGAAGAACGGGCTGATCCGCCTCGGCCCCTTCTCGAGGAGGACCTTGTGCGTCTCCTCGATCAGGGGGAGCCCCCCGATCCCGGAGCCGACGCAGACGCCGACCGCCTCGGCGTTCTCCTCTGTGATCGCGAGGCCCGACTCCGCGAGCGCCTCCTTCGCGGCGGCGACCGCGTAGTGGACGAACGTGTCGAACTTCTTGATCTCCTTCCGGTCGAGGAAGAGGGCGGGGTCGAACCCCTTCACCTCCCCCGCGATCCGGCAGGCGTAGTCCGACGCGTCGAAGCGGGTGATGGGCCCGATGCCGGATCGCCCCGCGAGGAGGGCGTCCCAGTTCTCCTCACGCGTCAGGCCGACGGGCGAGAGGAGGCCGATCCCCGTGACGACGACCCGGCGGCGTCCCCGGGCGTCGAGGTGGTCCATCCGGGCCGTCACCAGGGCTCAGGCGGGCTTCGCGTGAGACTCGATGTAGGTGACGGCGTCCTTGACCTTCTGGATCTTTTCGGCGTCCTCGTCCGGGATCTCGATGCCGAAGGCTTCCTCGAAGGCCATGACGAGCTCCACGGTGTCGAGCGAGTCGGCGCCGAGGTCGTCGACGAAGCTCGCCTCGGGCTTGACCTCCTCGGCCTGGACCCCGAGCTGCTCGACGATGATGCTCTTGACCTTGTCCTCAATCGAGTTCGACATTCAACTCCTCCATCTTGTGGCGGAAACCGGGCGATTCTCCCCGGCTTTCCCCACGAATTCAAGCTCGCGCAAGCTGCTCTCCCGTCAAGGGATGAGGAGCCCGCCGCTGACGTTCAGGACTGTACCGGTGACGTACGAGGCGAGGTCGGAGGCGAGGAAGAGGACGGCGCCCGCCACGTCCTCCCCCGTGCCGAGGCGCCCGAGGACGATCTTCTCCGCGAGGGCCTTCCGCTGCTCCTCGGAGAGCGCGCCCGTCATGGCGGTCTCGACGTAGCCGGGAGCGACCGCGTTCACAGTGATTCCCCGCGACCCGATCTCGCGTGCCAGGGACATCGTGAAGCCGACGACCCCGGCCTTCGCGGCCGCGTAGTTCGCCTGGCCCGGGTTCCCCATGAGGCCGACGACGGAGCCGACGGTGATGATCCGCCCCGCGACCCGCTTCTTCATCATCAGCTTCACCGCCTCCTGCGAGACGAGGAAGACCCCGGTCAGGTCGGTGGCGATCACCCGGTCCCAGCTCTCCTTCGACATCCGGAGGAGGAGGCCGTCGTCGGTGATCCCGGCGTTGTTGACGAGGACGTCGAGCTTCCCGTGCCGCTCCACGATCCCCTTGAAGGCTGCGGTAACGGAGGCCGGATCGGAGACGTCGAGGCGGACGCTCTCGGCGGCGCCTCCCGCCTCCGCGATCGACGTCGCGACGGCGGCGGCCTTCTCCTCGTTCCGGGCGGCGACGAGGACCGTCGCCCCGGCGGCGGCGAGCCGGCGGGCGACCGCCTCGCCGATTCCCTGCGACGCCCCGGTGACGAGCGCGACCTTCCCCTCGAGAGTGATCACGTGCGGCATCTCGTTCCCCCTATTCCTCGACCAGGTCGGCGGCGGTCGCTCCCGAGGCCGCGAGGAACGCCTCCCCCGCCATCTCGAGCTGGACGCCCCGCTGGCCCGCCGAGACGAAGAGGCGGGGCCGCGCCGCCGCCTCTTCGTGGACGTAGAGCGGCATCGCCTTCCGCATTCCGAACGGCGAGCAGCCCCCCTTCACGTAGCCCGTCGCCTTCTCCATCTCCTCGGGCGAGACCATCGCGACCGTCCGGTTCCCGGAGACGCGGGCGAGCTTCTTCAGCGAGAGACGCGTCCCGGTCGGGATCACCGCGGCGAGGAGGCCCGTCCGGTCCCCCTTCGCGACGAGCGTTTTCCAGACCTCCCCGGGAGGCACGCCGAGCTTCTCCGCGGCCTCCTCGGCCGTGAAGTCGGCCGCGGCGAACGACCGGAGCGCATAGACGGCCTTCCGCGCGTCGAGGACGCGGGTGGCGTTCGTCGTCGTCCTTCCGGTCATCCGGCGAGGAGCCTCGCGATCCCTTCGGCGTCCGACGTCGTCCGTACGGGCCAGTCCTTCGCGATCCGCTTCGCGAGGCCCGCGAGGACCGTGCCGGGGCCGACCTCGATCGCCCCCTCCGTGTCGCGCGAGAGGCGCTGCACCGTCTCGACCCAGCGGACCGGCGAGCAGACCTGCCGGCGGAGCGCTTCGCGCGCCTCGGCACCGGAGAGGTTCGCGAGGACGTCGACGTTCGTGACGACGGGAACGGCCAGATCGGCGAACGGCGCCGCGTCGAGGAACGGCCCGAGATTCTCCTCGGCCGGCTTCATCAGGGCGCAGTGGAACGGGGCGGAGACCGGCAGCGGGAGGACCCGCTTCGCCCCCTTCTGGCGGAGGAGCTCGCCGGCCTTCGCGACGGCGTTCGTCGTCCCGGCGATGACCGTCTGCTCGGGCGAGTTGAAGTTGGCCGCCGAGACTGCCTCCCCCGTCGCCGCCTCCACCTCGGCGCAGGCCTCGGCCACGACGGCGCCGTCGAGGCCGATCACGGCTCCCATAGCCCCTTCCCCCGCCGGGACCGCCTCCTGCATGAAGGAGCCGCGCCGGTGGACGAGGACGACGGCCTCCTCGAGCGTCAGCGCGCCCGCCGCCACGAGGGCCGACCACTCCCCGAGGGAATGGCCCGCGAGCATCGCCGGCGAAAGGCCCCGCGCCTTCAGCACCTCGAAGACGGCGACCGAGTGGACGAGGATCGCCGGCTGCGTCACCGCCGTCCGCTTCAGCTCCTCGTCGGTCCCCTCGAAGGAGACGCGAGAGATCGCGAGGCCGAAGGGCGAGAGGGCCGCGTCGGCCCTCTCGTAGACGGCGCGCGCCTCCGGATGGGCGGCGACGAGGTCGCGTCCCATGCCGGCGTACTGGGAGCCCTGCCCGGGGAAGAGGAAGGAAAGGGACGCCATCGCTACCACCTCACGAGGGCCGCGCCCCACGTGAGGCCGGCGCCGAACGCGGTGAAGAGGATCAGGTCGCCGCGCTTGACGCGCCCGTCCCGGGCCGCCTCGTCGAGCGCGATCGGGATCGACGCCGCGCTCGTGTTCCCGTAGCGCTCGATGTTCACGATGCAGCGCTCCCTCGGGATGCCGAGCCGCTCGCCGACGGCCTGGATGATCCGGTCGTTGGCCTGGTGCGGGACGAGCCAGGAGACCTCGCCGGGCTCGAAGCCGCTCTCGTTGAGGACGTCCTTGCAGACCTCGACCATCGAGCGGACGGCGAGCTTGAACGTCTCCCCTCCCATCATCTTGATGAACGGGAGGCGCTGCTCGAGCGTCTCCGGGCGCGTCGGCGGGAACGAGGAGCCCCCCCCGGGCATCTGGATGAAGCAGGCCCCCTCGCCGTCGCTCCGGATCGTCGAGGCGAGGACGCCCCGGTCGGACTTCGTGGCGCGGAGGATCGTCGCCCCGGCCCCGTCGCCGAAGAGGACGCACGTCGCCCGGTCGGTGTAGTCGGTGTAGCGCGTCAGGAACTCGGCGCCGACGAGGAGGACGTTCTTGGCCTTCCCCGCCTGGATCAGGCCGTCGGCGATGTGGAGGCCGTAGAGCCATCCGGAGCAGCCGGCGTTCTGGTCCCACGCCGCGGCCTTCTTCGCCCCGAGCTTCTGCTGCACGAGGCAGGCCACGGCCGGGATCGGCTGGTCGGGGGTCACCGTCGCGATCAGCACGGCGTCGAGGTCCTTCGGCGCGAGGCCCGCGCTCTCGAGGGCGTGCGTCGCCGCGGTCACGCAGAAGTCCGAGAGGACCTCGCCGTCGGCCGCCTTGTGGCGCTCCCGGATCCCGGTCCGGGTCGTGATCCACTCGTCGGTCGTCTCGACGAGCGTCTCGAGGTCGGCGTTCGTCAGGAGCTTCGCGGGTACGGCCCGGCCCGTGCCGGCGATCGCGGCGTGGAACATCTCCCGTCTCCTCTCTTCAGCGTGCGGCCAGGGGCGCCAGCTCGCGGGCCTTCGCGCGGATCTTTTCCGGGATTCTGCGCCTGGCGTACTCCTGGAGGGCCTTGATCCCGTTCCTCACGGCGTGGGCGTTCGAGCTGCCGTGGCCGATGACGACGGCCCCCTTCACCCCGAGGAGCGGCGCGCCGCCGTACTCGGTGTAGTCGAGCCGCTTCTTGAACGCGCGGAACGCGTCCCGCGTCAGGAGGAACCCCATGGAGGCCTGAAGGCTCCGCGTGATCTCCTGCTTCAGCGCCGCCTCGACGAGCCGCGCGAGGCTCTCCGAGGTCTTGAGGACGACGTTCCCCGTGAACCCGTCGGTCACGATGACGTCGACGTCGACGTTTCCGCCGTAGACGTCGCGCCCCTCGCAGTTCCCGACGAAGTTCAGGCCCGACTTCCGCAGGAGGCCGAAGACCTCCCGCGTCGTGCCGGTCCCCTTCTCTTCCTCCTCCCCGACGGAGAGGAGGCCGATCTTCGGCCGCGAGATGCCGAGGACCTCCTGGGCGTAGAAGTGGCCCATCAGCGCGAACTCGCGGTAGTGCTCGACGCGGCACGAGACGTTCGCCCCGACGTCGAGGAGGAGCCTCCTGCGCCCGAGCCCCGGCAGGACGGCGCCGAGCGCGGGACGGTCGATCCCCTCGACGACTCCGAGGACGGAGCGGGCCGTCACCATCGCCGCGCCCGTGTGTCCGGCCGTGAAGAAGCCCTCGGCCTTGCCGTCGCGGACGAGCTCGGCCCCGACGCGGATCGAGGCGCGGGGCTTCCGGCGGAGCGCCGTCGTCGAAGGCTCGTCGAAACCGACGACCTCCTCCGCCTCGACGAGGTCGATCCGGCTCCCCCGGTAGCTCGTCGCCGAGAGGATCGGCTCCAGCTCGCGCCGGCGCCCCACGAGGAGGAGGTCGAGGCCGAAGTCGACGGCGGCCGCGACGGCTCCTTCAACGGTGGCACGGGGGGCGTTGTCTCCCCCCATGGCGTCGACGGCGAGGGTCATTCAGGACGCGACCGAAGCGGCCGCGATCAGCTCTTCTGGGCGCCGGCGGAGACTTCCCGTCCGCGGTAGTGGCCGCAATCGGGGCAGACGCGGTGGGGGGTCTTGGTCGCGCCGCAGCTGGGGCACTTGGAGAGGCCCGGCTCCTGGAGGAAGTCGTGCGCCCTCCGCATGTCGCGGCGGGTCTTGCTGTGACGGTGCTTCGGATTCGGCATGGCAGTTCACCTCTCGGGATCGTTGGGTGTCGGGGGAGCGCCTCGGGGCGTCGTCGCCTTCGGCGGCCTAGGTCAGGAGCGACTTGAGCTTCGCGAGCCTCTCGTCGCCTTCTTCCCGGCATTCGCACGGGGCGATGTTCCGGTCGGCGCCGCAGCGCGGGCAGAGCCCCTTGCACTCGGGCCGGCAGAGCGGTTTCAGGGGTATCTCCAGCTGGAGCATCTCCTCGACGAGCGGGTCGAACGGGACGATGAAGTCCTCGTACCAGACGACCTCGAGGTCGTTCGCCGTCAGCTCCGTCTCCTCGGCGGTCGGCCGCCGGTGCGCCGGCGCGAAGACCCAGGAGACCTCCCCCCGGCTCGCGAACGGCACCGGCGCGAGGCAGCGCGAGCAGATCGCCTGACCCGAAACCGAGAGCTCGCCGCTCAGGACGAACCCGGGCTCGGCTTTCTGGAGGGTGCCCGAGAACTCGACCGGCTCGAGCGAATGGAGCTCGGGCCGCTCGAGGCGTCCCACGGGGACCTCGAGGCGGTGAGAAAGAGCCACCGGCGCCTCCAGCGCCGCTTCCAGATTCAGTTCCATCTCGACCCCTCCTCGCGGAGGGTCGGCGAGTGTAGCACGCACCTCCGAAGGGTCCCCCCCTGGCCGGGCGGCCCCCTTCCGGGGAAACGGACCGCCCCGGCCGCGCGTTACCATGCTTCGAATGCGCATCGCCGTCGACGCTCGCTCGCTCGCCGGGGCGAGGACCGGCGTCGGCCGGACGCTCGAAGGGCTCTACGACGCGCTCCTCCGCCTCTTCCCGGGCGACTCGGCCATCTTCCTCTCCCCCCGGCCGTTGGCTCTTCCCGCCCTCCTCGAGGGGCGGGTCGAGGTCGTCCCGCCGGCCCGTCCCCGCCTGCCGGGGACGCTCTGGCTCCAGGTAGTCGCCCCCATCGAGGCGCGGCGGGCCGGAGCGGACCTCCTTCACGGCCCGCTCGGGATCCTCCCTCTCGCCTCGCCCCTCCCGGGGGTCGCCACCGTCCACGACCTGACGCCGGTCCTCTTCCCCGAGTGGCACGACCGGAAGAACGTCGCCGGCTTCGCCCCCCTCCTCCCGTCGACCGTCCGGAGGGCGCGGGCCCTCGTCTGCGTCTCCCGCTCGACCCGCGACGACCTCCTTCTCGCCTGCCCGGAGGCGGCCGGAAAGGCGCACGTCGTTCCGAACGGACTGGTCCCGCCGCCGGTCGCCGCCGGCCCGGGCCCCTCCCGCGCCCGCCCCTACGTCCTCTCGATCGGCACCCTCGAGCCTCGAAAGAACCACGAGCGGCTCGTCGCCGCGATGGAGTCGATCTGGGACCGGCGCCCCGACTTCCCCGACCTCGTCCTCGCCGGAGGCGACGGATGGGGCATGCCTCTCTTCCGCGACCGGCTTCGCCGCTCCCGCCACGCCGCCCGGATCGACGCTCCCGGGTGGGTCTCGCCGGAGGCTGCCGCGGCGCTCCTTCGCTCGGCGCGCCTCTTCGCCTACCCGAGCCTCTACGAGGGGTTCGGCCTACCGGTCCTGGAGGCGATGGCCGAAGGGATCCCGGTCGTCGCCTCGTCGTCCTCGTCCCTCCCCGAGGTCGTCGGGGACGCCGGGCTCCTCCCCGACCCTACCGACGTCTCCGCCATCGCGGCCGCCCTCGAGCGCGCCCACGACGACGCGGCCTTCCGCGCGAGGGCCGCGCGCGCGGGGCGCGAGAGAGCCGCCCTTTTCACCTGGGACGCCGCCGCGCGACGGACCCGGGAGCTCTTCGAGGAGGCCCTCTCGTGAAACGCCTGCGGGTCGCTCTCGACGCGCGCAAGCTCCGCGACTTCGGGATCGGGACCTACGTCCGCGGGCTCCTCGGCGCCGCCGCCGCCCGGGGCGAGCACGACCTCGTCGCGCTCGTGAGGCCCGGCGACGCCTCCTTCCTGCCGCCCGGCGTCGAGGCCGTGACCTGCGAGGCCGCCGAGTATTCGCTCCGCGAGCCGGTCGCCGTCCGGCGGGCCCTCGCGCGGACGCGCTTCGACGTCTTCCACGCCCCGCACTACGTCGTCCCGCTCCTGCCGCCGGCCGCGACCGTCGTGACGATCCACGACCTGATCCACCTGAAGCGGCCCGAGCACGCGACGCTCCCGAAGCGGCTCTACGCGACGACGATGCTCGGGCGGGCCCTTCGCTGCGCCCGCGTCGTCCTCACGGTGTCGGAGGCGGTCCGGCGCGACCTCGCGGAGTTCGCCCCCTCCCGCGCGGCGAAGGTCCGCGCCGTCCCGAACGGGGTCGAGCCGCGCTTCCTCGCGCCGGTCGACGCGCTCGCGGTCGAGCGGGTCCGCCGCGCGCACGCCCTCGACGCGCCCTACGTCCTCTTCCTCGGGAACGACAAGCCGCACAAGAACCTCCCGGGCCTCCTCGGCGCGTTCGTCCGGCTGGAGGAGCGGGGGCTCCCCCACCGGCTCGTCCTCGCCGGCGGCGCGCCCGAGCGCCGCGAGGCCCGCCGGTCCGCCGCCGCGGCCGCCGGGATCGAGGACCGCCTCGTCGACCTCGGCGTCGTCCCCGACGAGGACGTCGTTCCCCTCCTCGCCGGGGCCTCGGCCCTCGCGATGCCGTCGTTCCTCGAGGGGTTCGGCCTCCCGGTCCTGGAGGCTCAGGCCGTCGGGACGCCGGTCGTCTGCTCGGACCGCGGCGGCCTCCCGGAGGCGGGGGGCGACGCGGCGCTCTATGCCGACCTCGACGACCCGGCCGCGCTCGCCGAGACGCTCCGGCACCTCCTCACCGACGCGACGCTCGCCGCGCGCCTCTCGGCGCGGGGGCGCGAGCGCGCCCGCCTCTTTACCTGGGAAGCGACGTTCGAGAAGGTCGCCGAGGCGTGGCGGGACGCCGCGGAGGGGGCGTGAAGGTCGCCCTCGTCCACGACTGGCTCACCGGGACGCGCGGCGGCGAGAAGGTCCTGCGCGAGCTGGCCCGCCTCTTCCCGGAGGCTCCGCTCTACACCCTGTTCCATTTCCCCGGCTCGGTCCCGGCCGAGGTCGAGGCGCGCGAGGTCCGGACGACCTGGCTCCAGCGCGTCGTCTCGCCCCGGCGCGACTACCGCTCGCTCCTCCCGCTCTACTTCCTCGCCTGCGAGAGCTGGGACCTCTCCGGCTTCGACCTCGTCCTCTCCACCTCCCACTGCGTCGCCAAGGCGGCGAAGAGGGGCCCGCGCGCGTTCCACCTCTGCTACTGCCACACGCCCGTCCGCTACCTCCACGACCAGTTCGACGACTACCTGCGCGGCCGCGGAGCGCTCGCTCGGGCCGCGGCGCGCCTCGTCCGCGCGCCGCTCCGCGCGCGCGACGTGGCGACCGTGCCGCGCGTCGACGCCTTCCTCGCGAACTCCGAGAACGTGCGCGAGCGGATCGCGCGCCTCTACCGGCGGCCGGCGCGCGTCGTCCCGGCGCCGGTCGACGACCGCTTCTACGCGCCGGCGCCCCGGGAACGGAAGGGGCTCCTCGTCGTCTCCGCCCTCGCCCCGTACAAGCGCGTCGACGACGCGATCGCGGCCTCGGCTCGGCTCGGCCTCCCGCTCACCGTCGCCGGATTCGGACCGGAGGAGCGGCGCCTCCGCGCCCTCGCCGGCGCGAACGTGACGTTCGCCGGCTCCCCGTCCGACGAGGAGCTCCGCGAGCTCTACCGGTCGGCCGAGCTCGTCCTGATGCCGGGCGAGGAGGACTTCGGGATCGTTCCCCTCGAAGCCCAGGCGTGCGCGACGCCGGTCGTCGCCCTCGGGAAAGGGGGCGCCCTCGAGACGATCGTCGACGGCGCCACCGGGGTCCTCTATCCCTCCCCCGGGCCCGAGCATCTCGCGAGAGCGATCGACCTCGCCCGCTCCACGCGGTTCGACGGCGCGCGGCTCGTCGCGAACGCGGCGCGCTTCTCCGAGGCGGCCTTCCGGGCCCGGTTCCTCGACGCCGCGCGCGCGGCCCTCCTCGAGGCGGGACGGTCCGACCTCGCGGAGGGGCTCCCCCGCGCCGAACCGTAGAATCCGCCCGGTGACCGCGTGATCCAGAACCAGGCCCGGCGGCTCCGAGCGACCTTCCTCGCGTCCGACGTCGCGGCCACGTGCGCGGCGCTGCTGGCCGCCTACGTCGTCCGGTTCGAGACCGTCTGGCCGACGCCGCTCGGCGTCCAGCCGTTCGGGAACTACCTCCGGCTCCTCCCGGTCCTCGCGATCCTCTGGCCGGTCGTCTTCTACTTCCACCGCCTCTACCCGCTCCGCCGGGACCGCTCGTTCGTCGACGAGGCGCTCGCGGTCCTCATCGCCTCCTCGCTCGCGACGCTCCTCCTGGTCGGCCTCCTCTCCTTCTCCCGCGCCTTCTCCCTGCCGAGGACGCTCCTCGTCCTCTTCCTCGGGCTGGACGTCCTCTTCGTCTCGCTCGGCCGGTTCGGGATCTGGCGCTACCTCGAGAAGGTCTGGAGCGCCGGCGTCGGGGTGCGCCGGGCCCTCGTCGTCGGCGCCGGCGAGGCGGGGCGCGCCGTCGCCGACAAGCTCCTCGACCATCCCGCGGCCGGGATCAAGCCGGTCGGCTTCGCCGACGACGACCCGGAGCGAAAGGACGCCGAGCACCGCGGGCTGCGCGTCCTCGGGACGACGGCCGACGTCCGCGCGCTGCTCGAGTCGCACCAGGTCGACACGCTCTTCCTCGCCCTCCCGGTCGACGCCTACCGGACGATGCTCCGGATCCTCAAGGACGTCGGCAACGAGATGGTCGACCTCCGCTTCGTCCCCGACCTCTTCCAGTTCGTCACGTTTCGGGCGGGGGTCGAGGACTTCGACGGGCTCCCGGTCATCAACCTCACGCAGCGCCCGCTCGAGGGGTGGAACTCGCTCGTGAAGCGCTCGATCGACGTCGTCCTCTCCGCGGGGGGGCTCGTCGGCCTGTCGGTCCTCCTCCCGTTCGTCGCCCTCGCGATCTGGCTCGAGGACCGTGGACCCGTCTTCTACACGCAGGAGCGGATGGGGCTGGACGGCCGCCTCTTCCGGATCCTGAAGTTCCGGTCGATGCGCGTCGGCGCGGAGGACGAAACCGGGGCGGTCTGGGCGCGCGAGGGCGACTCGCGACGGACGCGCGTCGGGGCTTTTCTCAGGAGCACGTCGCTCGACGAGGTGCCGCAGCTCGTGAACATCCTCCGGGGCGACATGTCGCTCGTCGGCCCGCGCCCCGAGCGCCCCGAGTTCGTCCGCGAGTTCAAGGAGAAGTACCCGCAGTACATGCTCCGCCACCGCGTGAAGGCGGGCCTCACGGGCTGGGCGCAGGTGCACGGCTGGCGCGGGAACACGAGCCTTTCGAAGAGGATCGAGTACGACCTCTACTACATCGAGAACTGGAGCCTCGCCCTCGACCTCCGCATCCTCTGGCTCACCGCGACCCGCAGCTTCCGCGACGAGAACGCGTACTGACGGCCCGGCGCCGGGCTACTTCTCCCGGACCCGGATCGTCCCCTTGTAGGTCTCGGCGACGAGGCGCGGCCCGGAGCCCGTCTCCTCGAGCTCCGCGACGAGCCGGCCGCGCCGGCCGATCTCCTCGTCGAGGGCGACGCGGGAGCCCTTCGGGAGGACGACCTCGATCTCCCCCTTGTAGGTCTCGACGCGCAGGTCCCCGGCGACCCGCGCGAGCTCGGCCCGGACGTCGCCCTTGTAGGTCTCGACGTCGAGGCGGCCCGACAGGCCGGTGAGGCGCGCCACCCCCTTGTAGCTCTCGACCGAGACGTCCCCTCCGAGCCCCTCGACCGAGATGCGCGACTTGTAGTCGGAGAGGTCGAGCGTGGCGCCGTGCGGGACGCGGATGTCGTACTCGACGAACGGCCGGGACGAGCAGTCGTCGCGGAACGAGAACCAGATCTTCGGGAGGTCGTCGTAGTCGGAGACGACGCGCACCTCGCGGCCGCCCCCCTCGATCCGCACCTGCGTCCGCTCGACGAGCTCGGCCGCCCGGTCGCACTCGCCGTCCGGCCTCACGACCGCCCGGATCGAGGCCTCCGCGCGGTCCCAGGCGACGACCGACACCCGCCCCTTGTAGGTGTCGATCGCGAGCCGGCCGTCCG
>JAGOBQ010000484.1 GCA_017999215.1 Thermoanaerobaculia bacterium | reverse complement strand
GCCGCGGGCCGCCCCGTCGCCGTCTTCGCCGACGAGACCCGCCCCTTCTGGCAGGGGGCGCGCCTCACCGCGTGGGAGCTCGCGAAGGACGGGATCGACGTCACCATCCTCCCCGACGTCGCCGCGGCCTCGGTGATCGCCTCGGGGAGGGTCTCGGTCGCGGTCGTCGGCGCCGACCGGATCGCCGCGAACGGGGACGTCGCGAACAAGGTCGGCACATACGGCGTCGCGCTCGCCTGCCGGGCGCACGGCGTCCCGTTCGTCGTCGCCGCCCCGCGCACGACGCTCGACCCGGCCTGCCCCTCCGGGCGGGACATCCCGATCGAGTGGCGGGACGGCGCCGAGGTCCTCCTTCTCGACCCGTCGGGCGAGAGCCCGCTCTCCGTCGCGCCGGCCGGCGTCCCCGCCCTCTACCCGGCCTTCGACGTCACTCCGGCGGCGCTCGTGGACGCGATCGTGACGGAAGCGGGCGTCTCGACCCCGCCGCACGCCGAAGGTCTCGCCCGCCTCCTCGCCCTTCCGTGACGTACGTCCTCGGCCTCGAGACCTCCTGCGACGAGACCTCCGTCGCCCTCCTCCGGGGGGACGGTGCCATCGCCGCGTCGGTCGTCTCCTCGCAGATCGACATGCACAAGCGCTACGGCGGCGTCGTCCCCGAGATCGCGGCCCGCGCCCACCTGACGAACCTTCCCCCCCTCCTCGACGAGGCGCTCGAGCGGGCGGGGGCGCGGCTCGAGGAGGTCGGGCTCGTCGTCGCGACGGCGGGTCCGGGGCTCGTCGGCGCCCTCCTCGTGGGACTCGCGGAGGGGCGCGGGATCGCGGTCGGCCTCGGCGTCCCTTTCGTCCCGGGGCACCACATCGAGGGGCACGCCCTCTCGCCGTTCCTCGACCTCGACGGCGGCCCGGCCCGCGCCGTCCCGCCGCGGTTCGCGGCGCTCGTCGTCTCCGGCGGCCACTCGCACGTCTTTTCGTTCGCGGCGGAGGGGATCTCGGTCCTGGCAAGGACGCGCGACGACGCCGCGGGGGAGGCCTACGACAAGGTCGCGAAGATGGCCGGCCTCGGCTACCCGGGCGGACCGGTCGTCGACCGGCTCGCGAGGAACGGCCGGGTCGTCGAGCCGTTCGCGGTGCCGCGCTTCAAGGGGGGCTCTCTCGACCTCTCGTTCTCGGGCCTGAAGACCGCCGTCCGCGACCGCCTCGCCGCCCTCGGCTTCTCACCGAACACCGGCGTCGCCCTCCGGGGTCCCGCCCTCGCGGAGGAGGACGCGCCGGAAGCGCTCCGCGACCTCCTCGCGGCCTTCCAGGAGTCCGTCGTCGCCCAGCTCGAGGATCGAGTCGAGAGGCTCCACGAGGCCGAACCCTTCCCGCTCCTCACGGTCTCGGGCGGCGTTGCGGCGAACTCGCTCCTCCGCGAGCGGCTCGCGGCGTGGGGGAAGCGACGCGGCGTGGAAGTCCTCCTCGCCCCGCGGGCCCTCACCTCCGACAACGCCGCGATGGTCGCCTTCGCCGGCCTCCTCCGGCACCGGGCGGGGGCACCGCACGAGGGGCTCTCGGCCCCGGCGCGTTCCCGCTGGCCGCTCGAGGGGCTGCCGTGGGTCCCGCCCGTCGGGGCCTGACGACCGCCGCCCGCCGGCGCGGAGACGGCCGAAGCCACCCGATGGACCGGGCGCACCGGGGGAGGCGCGCTCTCCGGGGGGCGCTGTTCGCGGCCCCCCGGACCCCCCAGCCTGCGGGGTGCACGATCGCCCCCGAGGCTGCCCATGCCACGCGAGCCGCGGCCCCCCGGACCCCCCAGGTTCGAGGTGGGCGAGCGCATTACCGGACGTTCTTCTAGAATCAAGGGTTCGGGCGCGAGGCCCGACCCACACCATGCCCGATCCCTCCCGCATCCGAAACTTCTCGATCGTCGCCCACATCGACCACGGCAAGACGACCCTCTCCGACCGGATCCTCGAGATCACGGGCGCCCTGACGGCGCGCGAGATGCGCGAGCAGGTCCTCGACGACAACCCGATCGAGCAGGAGCGGGGCATCACGATCAAGGCGCGCGCGGTCTCGCTGAAGTACCGGAGCGAGGACGGCCAGGACTGGACGCTGAACCTGATCGACACGCCCGGCCACGTCGACTTCACGTACGAGGTCTCCCGGTCCCTCGCGGCCTGCGAGGGGGCGGTCCTCGTCGTCGACGCCACGCAGGGCGTCGAGGCGCAGACGCTCGCGAACGCCTACCTCGCGATCCACGGAGACCTGACGATCGTCCCGTGCATCAACAAGGTCGACCTCCCGAGCGCGGTCCCCGAGATGGCGCGCGAGCAGATCGAGGAGGTCATCGGGATCCCGGCGCAGCACGCGGCGCTCACGTCGGGGAAGGTCGGCACGGGGGTCCGCGAGCTCCTCGAGCACATCGTCCACGACGTCCCGGCCCCGACGGGGAACGCCGACGGCCCGCTTCGCGCGCTCCTCTTCGACTCGTGGTTCGACGTCTACCGGGGCGTGACGTGCCTCGTCCGCGTCAAGGACGGCGCGATCCGGCCCGGGATGAAGATCAAGATGCTCGGGATGGACCTCGTCTCGGAGGTCCAGGAGGTCGGCCTCTTCACGCCGAAGCAGCAGGTCGTCCCCGAGCTGACGGTCGGGATGGTCGGGTACGTCATCGCGGGGATCAAGGACCTCCACTCGACGAAGATCGGCGACACGATGACCGAGGCCGAGCGCCCGGCGGCCGAGCCGCTCCCCGGCTTCCAGGACGTCAAGCCGATGGTCTTCGCCTCGATCTTCCCGACCGAGTCGGACGACTACGAGGACCTGCGCGACGCGATGGAGAAGCTCCGGCTGAACGACGCGTCGTTCACGTTCGAGCCCGAGTCGTCGACGGCGCTCGGGTTCGGGTTCCGCTGCGGCTACCTCGGCCTCCTCCACCTCGAGATCGTCCAGGAGCGGCTCGAGCGCGAGTTCGACCTCTCGCTCATCACGACCGCCCCGTCCGTGCCCTACCGCGTCACGACGACGCGCGGCGAGGTCCTCGAGATCTCGAACCCCGTCAAGCTCCCCGAGACGCAGCTCATCGACGTCATCGAGGAGCCGCGGATCCTCGCGACGATCATCACGAAGGACGAGTACCTCGGCGGCATCCTCGCGCTCTGCGAGGAGCGCCGCGGCCGGCAGGTCTCTCTCGAGTACGCCGGCACCCAGCGCGCCGTCCTGAAGTACGACCTCCCGCTGAACGAGGTCATCCTCGACTTCTACGACAAGCTCAAGTCGGTGTCGCGCGGCTACGCCTCGTTCGACTACCAGCTGACCGGGTACGCTCCGGCCGACCTCGTGAAGCTCGACGTCCTCATCAACTCCGAGCCGGTCGACGCGCTCGCCTTCATCGTCCACCGCGACAAGGCGCAGACCAAGGGGCGCGCCCTCGTCGAGAAGATGAAGGAGATGATCCCGCAGCAGATGTTCGAGGTGATCATCCAGGCGGCGATCGGGGCGAAGATCCTCGCCCGCTCGACGGTGAAGGCGCTCCGCAAGAACGTCCTCGCGAAGTGCTACGGCGGCGACATCACCCGCAAGCGCAAGCTCCTCGAGAAGCAGAAGGAGGGCAAGAAGCGGATGAAGAAGGTCGGCCGGGTCGAGCTGCCGCAGGAGGCGTTCCTCGCGGTCCTGAAGGTCGACTGAGGAGGATCGCCGTGACGCATCCGGGCGGCGTGGCGGCGGCCGGCCGCGGGACGCGGGGGGCCGCCCTCGTCCGCGAGTACGTCGAGGCTGTCCTCGTGGCGGTCGTCTTCGCGCTCTTCGCCAAGGCGTTCCTCGTCGAGACCTACCAG
>JAGOBQ010000483.1 GCA_017999215.1 Thermoanaerobaculia bacterium | reverse complement strand
GCCGCCCAGCCGCCCGCCGATCGCCTCCTTCTTCTTGCCCGCCTCCGGAGCCGGAAGGAACGCCTCGTAGCGGGCGACCTCCGGCACCTCGAAGCGGACCTTCAGGTCGAGGTCGGTCGCGTCGGCCGCACCGCCGCCCGCGACGGAGAGGAGCGCCCCGTCGTCTCCGCGGATCTCGAGGCCCGGGACCTCGAAGCGGCCGCCCGCAACGCTCGCTTCGGCGCCCTCTGCCGTGAAGCGGCGGCCGGCCGCGGCGACGAAGACCTCGTCGACCTCGAGCGTCGCCTCGAGCGGGCCGGCGCGGCCGCTCCGGGCCGTAAGGCGAGCGGTGAGCCTCCCGTCGAAGCCGGTGACGTGGGGCGGGAGGTACGCGGAGAAGGGGGCGAGGTCGAACCGGTCGAACGTGGCCTCGGCCTGGAACCCGCCGGCGGCGGGGGCGGAGGCGCTCGCCGAGAGGCTCCCGTCGGAGGCCCTGAGGCGCGCCGCGAGGTCGGGACCGAGGCTCGCGTGCGCGTCGAGGTCGGGGAGGGCGCGGCCGCGGAGGAGGGCGCCGCGGACCTCGAGGTCGATCGCCGGGGCCTCGACGCCGGGGAGCGGGAGCGTCCCTCCCGCCTCGAACCCCGCGCTGAAGTCCCCCGCCGCGAGGACGCCGTGCGTGACGTCGACGCGCGCGCCCCTCGACCGGGCGTCGAGCTCGACGCGGTCGATCCGGGCGCCGGCGATCGAGAGGGATCGCGCGCTCACCTTCCCGTCGAGCGCGGGCCGGGCGAGGGGTCCGCCCCCCGCGAGGTGAACGCTCAGCTCGCCCTTCCCGGTGACGTCGAAGAGGCCGAGGTAGGGCCCGATGTCGCCGGACTCGACGTCGGCCTTCCCCTGGAACGTCCCGCGCACGTGGTCGTAGACGCCTTCGAGCGCGGCACGCGTCCTCCGGTCGGTGAGCTTCGCCTCCGAGAGGGTCACGATTCCCTTGGCGACCCGGGCGCGGACTCGGGCGTCGGGCGAGAGGACGTTCCGGCCGCGCGTGCCGGAGCCGCGGACGGAGAGGTCGGCGGACGCGACGAGCGCCGCGAGCTCCGCTCGGGCGAGCGTCCCCTCGACCGTCCCGTCGAGCGTCCCTTCGAGGCGCGTCCCGCCGGCCCGTCCGGGCAGGAGCTTCGCGAGGTCGAGGCCGTCGGCCCGGATCGAGAAGCGCGCGTCCGCCGGCGCGGGGTGGAACGTCCCGGACGCCTCGGCGTGGAGGCCCCCGCGGCCGGTGGAGGCGTCGAGCGTCCCCTTCCGGAGGAACGCCCCGTCGGTCTCCGCGGTCGCGTCGACGCGCTCGAAGGATCGCCCGAGGAGCGTCAGGCCCTCCGCGCGGGCGGTCGCCGTCGCCGTCGGGAGCCCGGCGCCCTTCCCGCTCGCGACGACCCGCGCCTCGATCGAGCCTCGCAGGTCCAGGTCGGGGGCGAGCCGCTTGGCCAGCGGCCCGAGCGATCCCTTCGCCGCCAGCGTCGCCTCCCAGCCGGGCACGTCCTCGAGATCGCGGAACGTCGCATCGAGAGTGGCGACGAGGCCCGCCTCCTTCGCCTCGAGCCGCGCCTCCGCCGTGCCGGCGCTTCCGCGCGTCTCCCACCGCGCGGAGAGCGAGGAGCCGAGGAGCGGCTCCGCTCCCGCGGCCGCCAGATCGATCTGTGGGATGGAGAGGGTCCCCTTCGAGGCGAGGTCGCGGAGACGGAGCCGCCCCTCGAGCGCGACGTCCCTCGCCTCGACGCGCCGGCCCGACTCGCCGCGGTCGACGATCTCGAGCCGTCCGCCCGTGAGGCGGAACGAGCGGACGTCGACGTCGGGCCGCTCTGCAGAAGGGTCGCCCTCGTCCGCAGGCAGGAGGACCGGGAAGAGGAGGCGGCCCCGGGCGTCGAGCGCCAGGAGGGCGACGGGCGCCTCGACGAGGAGCTCCTCGAGAACGATCCGGCCGCGGGCGAGAGCGAGGAGCGAGACGCGGGCGCGGAGCCGCGCGACGGAGATCTCCGTCCCGGCCCGGTCCCCCCGGCCCCGGAGGCGGAGGTCCCGCGCGTCGAGCGTTCCGGCGAAGAGGTTCCACCGAACGTCGCCGGCCTGAAGCGCGCCGCCGAGGGCGTTCGAGATCTCCCGCAGCGCGGTCGCCGTCACCGCGCGCCGGACGGGCGGCAGGTGGAGGAGCCCGGCGACGAGGAGCGCGGCCGCGGCCCCCGCGGCGGCGACGCCCGCGAGCAGGCGTCCGGCTCGCACGATCCGGCGGCGGCGGGGATTCTCGATTACGTTCATGTCGACGCCCGGGCGGCGGCTCGAGGGCAGCTTATCGTCCCGGCGCGTCGCGGGCGTCCCGATCGAGACCGGGACCGGACGGTACCGCCTGACCTCCTCCTTCCGCCCCGCTCTGCGGGATCAGCCTGGCGACGAGGGCCGTCGTCGACTCGGCCGGCTCGTCGCCGACCCGCCGTCCGGGCCGGGGCGCATCTCGACACGGGAGGCAGGCTCGGGCGGCTCAACGGCCTCCCTTCGACCCGGGGTTTCTCACCCGCGGGAGCCGTCTCCCCTTCTTGGCGGGCCGGAGAAGCCTTACAGTTCCGCCCAATTTCGTTGAACGGGCCGGGCAAGGAGGTTCGCAATGAAGGTGACGCTGCGATCCGAGAGAGTCGTGTCGGACGAGAACGTGAAGAAGGAGACCGGGAAGAGCTTTGCCGAGTGGTGGAAGCTCCTCGACGCTTTCGGAGGCCCCGCGAAAGGACGGCGGGAGATCGGCGGCTACCTCTTCGGGGAGCTGAAGATCGACCCGTGGTGGTCGGCGACGCTCCAGGTCGAGTACGAGCGGCACAAGGGGGTCGTCGAGAAGGACGGCAAGGAGAAGGGCTACACCGTCTGTGCCACGAAGTCGGTGAAGGCGGCGCCCGAGAAGTGCTTCGCGATGTGGGCGATGGGCGAGGCCCTCGACGCCTGGTTCGGGCCGAAGAACATCCTCGACCTCAAGGCGGGGGGCTCGCTCTCGAACGGCGACGGGAACTCCGCAGACGTCAAGGGGGTGACGCCGGGCAAGACGATCCGGCTCGTCTGGAAGGATCCGAGCGCGCCCGGGACGCCGGTGGAGATCAAGTTCCAGCCGGCGCCCGGCAAGACGACCGTCATGGTGACGCACGACCGGCTCCAGACCCGCGAGGAGGCCGACGGCCTGCGCGCGGCGTGGGGCGAGGCGCTCGAGAGGCTGAAGAAGCTCGTCGAGGCGGGCTGAACGTGCTCCGCCGTCCTGCCGCGATCCGGCGCGCGACGCACCCGGACCCGAAGCGGCCGATGGGAAGCATCTTCCGACGGGCCTGCGCCCTCCTCCTCGTCGCCTCGCCGGTCGGCCGTTCTGCGGCGGCAGCCGAGCCGCAAGCGGCCTCGGCCGCCGGGCTCGAACGCCGTCTGGCGCTCGCCGCCACTGCGGCCGCCGAAGCGACGCTCCGGCTCCACGAGACCGACGCGGCGAAGAAGTGGCTCGTGGAGGTGCCGGAGCCGCTCCGCGCCTGGGAGTGGCGCCACCTCGCCGCTCGCGCCGACGAGAGCCTCGCGGCGATCGCAGCGCACGAAGGGCGCGTCCTCGGGGTCTCGGTCTCGCCCGACGGAAAGCGCCTCGCGACAGCCGGGGCCGACGGGATTGCGCGCCTCTGGGACGCCGCGACGGGGAAGCTCCTCGCGACGTTCGCCGGGCACGGTGCGGCCGGCGGCGACCAGGGCCTGGCCGGCGACCTGGCCACCGAACACCCTGGTCGGGCTGAGCGGCGGGCTGACCCCGCGGAACAGGTTGAGCTCCAGCTGCTCCAGGTCC
>JAGOBQ010000059.1 GCA_017999215.1 Thermoanaerobaculia bacterium | reverse complement strand
TGCCGGCGGGCCCCCTCCGCGAGAGGGGGCCGGTGCAGGCCGGCGGCCCCGGACCCGCGTGCGCGCGGTGCGGCGCCCCCGGAGGCGGCGGCGAAGAAGGGGGCGGCTGGGAGTCGGAGGGGGGCTTCGTCGACTCCGGACCCCTCTCCTTCGACACGAAGGGATACGACTGGGGAGCGTACGCGGCGGAGATGATCCGCAAGATCAAGCGGAACTGGGAGATCCCGAAGCTCGCGCACTACGGCATGAAGGGGCGGCTCGTGGTCCGCTTCTACCTGCTGCGGGACGGGCGGGTCGAAGGGCTTCGCCTCCTCGTGTCGTCCGGCGTTCCCCCGTTCGACAACGCCTCCATGCAGGCGATCCGGAGCTCGAACCCGTTCCGGCCGCTCCCGGCCGACTTCCCGAATCCCCGGGAGGGGGTCACGATCACGTTCCTGTACAACATCCGCCCGGAGGACGAGGGGAAGCCCGGCGCGCCCGCGGAGCCGCCGCGGCCGCTCCTTCCCAGATAGTCTCCGGCGGGCGACAATGTCAGGTTCGACCCCGGCCTGAACGACGCTGCTTCGCCGGGCATAGGCCTTGCTTCGCAGGGCTTCGATGGAGAAAGAGACCATGCAGACCAGGACCAAGGTTCTCTCGCTCACTGCGCTCGTCCTCGCGGCGGTCGTCTTCGGGATGATCCTCGCGGGGAGCCTCGATTTCACCCGCGCCGCGTCAGCCGACGCCGCGACCTCGACGGCCGCGCCCGCCGTCGCGAGCGCCCCGGCGCGCGTCGCGCCGGTCGGCCTCCCCTCCTTCGCGGACATCGCCGACCAGGCGATGCCCGCCGTCGTCTCGATCCGGTCCACGGACATCATCAAGCCGGATCAGAAGCGCCGGGGGATGGACCGCTTCTTCGGCGACACGCCGTTTCACCCCTTCTTCGGCCCGGAGCGCCGCCAGGGCTCGGGTGAGGACGAGGAGGAGCAGCAGCAGTCGGGCGGGACCGGCTTCCTCATCGAGGCCGACGGCTTCGTCCTGACGAACAACCACGTGATCGACGGGGCCGAGAAGGTCGAGGTGACCGTCGGCGAGACGGACGTCTTCAAGGCGAAGGTCGTCGGCCGCGACCCGGCGACGGACCTCGCGCTCCTGAAGATCGAAGGGAACCGCCCCTTCCCGACGCTCCCGCTCGGAGACTCCGACCGGATCCGGGTCGGCGAGTGGGTGATGGCGATCGGCGACCCGCTCCAGTTCGAGAAGACGGTCACGGTCGGCGTCGTCTCGGGGAAGGGACGCGCGCCGCGCCTCTCGGAAGTGACCCGCTCCTTCGAGAACCTGATCCAGACCGACGCGGCGATCAACTTCGGCAACTCGGGAGGCCCTCTCGTGAACGCCGCGGGCGAGGTGATCGGCATCAACACCGCGATCTCCCGCGCCGCCCAGAACATCGGCTTCGCCGTCCCGATCAACGTGGCGCGCCGGCTCATCCCGCAGCTCAAGGAGGGGAAGGTCGTGCGCGGCTACCTCGGCGTGACGATCGGTCCCGTCGGCGCCGACCTGCAGGACGCGATGGGGCTTCCGAGCCGCGACGGCGCGCTCGTCCAGTCGGTCGAGCCGGGGCGGCCGGCCGCCAAGGCCGGGATCCGCCACGAGGACGTCATCATTCGCGTCGACCAGACGCCGGTGCGGAACAACCGCGACCTGATCGACTACGTCTCCGGGAAGCGTCCCGGTACGAAGGTCACCCTGACGTTCCTGCGCGGCGGGAAGGAGATGACCGCCGTCGCCACGCTCGAGACGCGCGCCGAAGAGGGCGAGGCGCCGGAGGCGGAGCCGGCCGAGGACGAGCACCGCGAGAAGATCGGGATCACCGTGGAGGAGCTGACGCCGGCGGCCCGGCGGGACCTCTTGATCGGCAAGGAGATCGAGGGGGTCGTCCTGACCCACGTGAAGAACGTCTCGGCCGCCGCGGACGCCGGCCTGCGCCAGGGGGACGTCATCCAGGAGGTGAACGGCCGGCCCGTCGGGACGGTCGCCGCCTTCCGAGCCGAGCTGAAGAAGGCCGGGGACGCGCGGTTCGCGCGCTTCTACGTCCATCGCCCCGGGCCGCGGCCGGCGAACTTCGTCGTCGCGGTCCGCCTCAAGGACTGAGCCGCAGCCCCGTCCGGGGCCGGTCCGAACGCCCCGCGCCGTCCGGCGCGGGGCGTTCGCGTTCCCGGCGGAGCGTCGAAGCGGGTTTCGAGGCATCATCCGGGGCGGTGAACGCCGAGACGAAAGTGCTCTACGACATCCGGACGGAGCCGGCGCCCGTCGGCGGGACGATCGTGAGCGGCCTGGGCGGGGTCCTCGTCGGCGTCGTCCTCCTCGCCGTCGTCTGGCGTCACAGGCAGCGCGCCGCGCGCACGTTCGCGTTCCTCTGGATCCTCGGCTGGGGCGGGCTCTCGGCCTTCACCGTGTACGGGATCGCGTCCCGGCATCGGGATGCGCGCGGCTGGCTCGAGAGCCGATCCGTCGAGGTCGTCGAAGGAGAGGTCGACCAGCTCTCGCCGGCGACGTCCGACCAGAAGGGGATCGAGACGTTCCGGATCGGCGACCGGCTTTTCCGGATCGAGGACGGCCAGACGAAGACGCCGGGCCTGAACCGGAGCTCCGTGAGGGGCGGGCCGATCCGCAGCCGGGCGACGGTCCGGCTGACGGTCCACGACGGCACGATCCTCAGGGTCGAGGAGCTGGCCCCGCCGCCGGCGGAGCCCTCCGCGTCCTGACGGGGCGCCGGCCGCGCTACGACGAGGCGAGAGCCGGGTCGAGCGGTGCGGGCGAATGCGGCGCGGCCGGGGCCGGGGCCGCGGAGGAGACCGGGACGAAGTCGTGCCGGTTCGCCCGGACGACGCGACCGCCCTCGTCGCGCACGACCCTCTCGTAGTAGGCGTCCCGCTCGAACGGCTCGCGGCCGGCGGAGCGGATGAGGCGCTCCATCTCGAGGCGCGAGAGGCCCGCCTCGGTCGTCGCCCCCGCCGCGTGCGTGATCGTCTCCTCCGTTACCGTCCCGACGAGGTCGTCGGCTCCGAAGTGGAGCGCGACCGGCGCGAACTTCTCGCCGATCTGGACCCAGTAGGCCTTCACGTGGTCGACGTTGTCGAGGAGGAGCCGGGCGGCCGCGATGACGCGCAGGTCGAGGGTCCCGCTCGTCGCCGGGAGGTGCGCGAACGGCGTCCCGTCGGGGTGGAACGCGAGCGGGACGAAGCCGAGGAACCCCTTCGTCTCGTCCTGCAGGTCGCGGATACGGAGGAGGTGGTCGACGCGCTCCTCGTCGGTCTCGATCGACCCGTAGAGCATCGTGACGTTCGTCTTCACGCCCTCGAGGTGGCAGAGGCGCGCGATCTCGAGCCAGCGCTCGCCGTCGATCTTGTTCGTGCAGATGACGTCGCGGACCCGCTTCGCGAAGATCTCCGCCCCGCCGCCGGGGCAGGAGTCCATCCCGGCGTCCCGGAGCTCGCGGATCGTCTCGACGAGGTCCTTCTTGCCGACCCGGGCGAACCAGTCGAGCTCGACCATCGTCCACGCCTTGATGTGGACGCCCGGGAAGCGGGCGCGGAGCGTGCGAAGCAGGCCCGGGTAGTAGTCGTAGGGGAGCGAGGGGTGGAGCCCGCCGACGACGTGGAGCTCGGTGATGCCGTCGTGCCAGCCTGCGGCCGCCTCGCGGACGGCCTCCTCGATCGCCATCGTGTAGCCGCCGGCGACGCCCGGCTTGCGCGCCCAGGCGCAGAGGCCGCAGTCGACCCAGCAGAGGTTCGTCGGGTTCAGGTAGCGGTTGACGTTGTAGTAGCCCCGGTTCCCGTGCCGCCTCTCTCGCTCGCGGTTCGCGAGGGCGCCGACGCCGAGGAGGTCCGGCGAGCGGAAGAGGACGAGGCCGTCCTCGAACGACAGCCTCTCGCCGGCGAGGGTCCGCTCGGCCACCTTGCGGAGCGCCGGGTCGGCGAGCCGCCCGAGAAGCCGTTCGGCCGGCTCGGGAGGGGGCCCGGCCGCCGTCGCGAAAGTCCCCGCCGGCGCGCCGGCGCCGCAGGCCGTCACTCGGGGACGTCCTCCACCGAGTCGGGGCGCGAGATCAGCGGCGGAAGCTGCTGCTCGGCCACCGCCTTCGGGTGGAGCTCGTCGTGCCGTCCCTCGTAGCGGTCGTAGCAGGCTCGGCAGAAGCGGTAGTCGGGGCGGAAGGCGTAGTCGACGACCGTCCCGACGGCGAGGAGCTCGTCGGCGCCCTCGCCGCACGAGTCGCAGGAGCCGGTCATCCTGAGGAGCTTCCAGACGGGTCCGGACATGAAGCGGAGTCTACCGGACCGACGGCCGGGTCCGCTGGGGCACGGCGACCAGAAGCAGCCCTGCCGCGAGCAGGGCGACTCCCGCCCCGGCGAGGAACGCCGTCCGGGACCCGGACCAGGTCCAGAGGAGGCCGAACCCGGCGCTCGCCGGGAACGCCGCGAGCCCGACGGCTCCGTGGAACCAGCCGAAGGCGCGCCCGCGGCTCTCGGGAGGGACGAGATCGGCGACGAGCGCCCGTTCGGCCCCCTCCGAGAGCGCGGCGTGGACCGAGTAGACGGCGAGGACGGCGAGCAGGGCGAGCGGAGTCTTCACGAACGCGAACAGGGCGTAGCAGGCCGCGTAGAGCGTCCAGGCGGCGAAGAGGACCCTCCTCCTCCCGTGCCGGTCCGAGAGGCCGCCGCCCCACGTGCCGAGGGCGGCCCGGATCGCGTTCGAAAAGGCCCAGACGAGAGGGATCCCGGCCGCGGAGACGCCCACCTCGCGCGCCTTCAGGAGGAGGAACGTGTCCGACGAAGCCGAGAGCGTGAAGAGGGCGACCGCCGCGACGGCGCGGCGAAAAGCGGGCGGGAGCGGGGCGGCGGGCGCACGGACGACCGAAGCCGCCGCCTCCGGGCGCGGGGCCTCCCGGACGCCCAGGACGAGCACGAGGAGGGCGAGCGCCGCCGGGACGACGGAGAGCGCGAGAACCGTCCGGAGAGGGAGCGCGAGGAGGCCGAGGAGCGCCGCGGCGAGGAGCGGCCCGGCGACCGCGCCGGCGTTGTCCATGGCGCGGTGGAGGCCGTAGGCGGCCCCCCGGCGGTCGGGCGGCGTCACCTCGGCGATGAGGGCGTCGCGCGGGGCCGAGCGGACTCCCTTGCCGATCCGGTCGAGGAAGCGGACGAGGAGGACGTGCGGCCAGATCGCGGCGAGGGCGACGAGGGGGCGGACGGCCGAGGAGACCGCGTACCCGGCGACGACGAGCGGCTTCCGCCGCGTCGCGCGATCCGAGAGCCGGCCGGAGACGACCTTCACGGCCGCGGCCGTCGCCTCGGCGACCCCCTCGATCACGCCGAGCGCCGCGGCGGGTGCGCCGGGGAGGGAGGCGAGGAGGAGCGGAAGGAGCGGAAAGATCATCTCGGACGAGGCGTCGGTCAGGAACGAGACCGCGCCGAGGGCGAGGACCGTCCGCGGCAGGCGGGAGCGAGAATGCGTGCCGGTGCTGCTCTCCACGACGGCGTTCATTCTGCGTGTCGACGCCCTCTCTGAGAAGGACGTGGCCGCGACGCTCCTGACCCGCGACGCGGGGCTCCTCCGCGCCGCGTTCCGGGGGGCGCGCCGGCGCTTTCGCCACGGAGCGCTCCTCGAGCTCCTGACGGAGGTCTCCGTCACGCTCTTCCGGAAGGAGGGGGCCGAGCTCGCCCGCGGAGACGGGCTCGAGCTCGTGAAAAGCGCGTTCGGCCTCGCCTCGAAGCCCGAGACGGCGATGCTCCTGCCGTACGTCGCGGAGAGCCTCTCGACGTTCCTCCCGGAGGCGGAGGCGGCGCCGGAGGCGTACCGGCTCGCGCGGCACGTCCTCGACGCGCTCGAGGAGGGCGCCCCGCCCACGCTCGCCGCCCGTTACTTCGAGACCTGGCTCCTTCGCCTCGCCGGTCTCCTGCCGGGAGGGACGGAGTGCGCCTCCTGCGGCCGCAGCCTCGCGACCGGGGGCGCCCGCTTCGACCCCGAGCTGCCCGGCCTCGTCGGCGACGAATGCGCCCCTCCCGGAGCGGTCCCCGTCTCCGGCGCGGCGCTGCGCCTCCTCGCCGACGTCCGCCGGTCGCGGCTCGACGACCTCGCGCGGCGAGGGGCCGGAGATCGCGAGTCGCTCCGCGCGCTCGACGCCCTCCTTCGGGAGGTTCGCCGCCGCTTCCTCGGGCACGAGCTGAAGAGCCACCGCTTCCTCGACAGCCTCTCGGGCAGCCCGTGACGCGGGCGCCCGGCCCTGCTAACCTCCGCCGCTGCCGCAATTTCGCGCGCCTCAGACCGGAGCGAGCATGGACTTCCAGACGCTGATCCTGAAGCTGTCCGAATACTGGGCCTCCCGCGGCTGCATCCTCGAGCAGCCGTACGACACCGAGGTGGGGGCGGGGACCATGCACCCGGCGACGTTCCTCCGGGTCCTCGGCCCGGAGCCGTGGCGCTGCGCCTACGTGCAGCCGTCCCGGCGGCCCGCCGACGGGCGGTACGGCGAGAACCCGTTCCGCCTCGTGAAGCACTACCAGTTCCAGGTCGTGATCAAGCCGTCGCCCGCCGACATCCAGGACCTCTACGTCGACAGCCTCCGGGCCATCGGCATCGAGCCGGCCGAGCACGACCTGCGCTTCGAGGAGGACAACTGGGAGTCGCCGACGCTCGGCGCCTGGGGCGTCGGCTGGCAGGTCCTCCTGGACGGGATGGAGATCACGCAGTTCACCTACTTCCAGCAGGCGGGCGGCATCGACCTCGCGCCGATCACCGCGGAGATCACGTACGGGCTCGAGCGGCTGACGATGTTCCTCACGCGCACGCGGAACGTCATGGACATCGAGTGGGCGCCGGGCGTGCCGTACGGCGAGGTGCGGAAGCAGGACGAGTTCGAGGTCTCGAAGTACGGCTTCGAGGTCGCCGACACCGACCTCCTCCGGCTCCTCTTCGAGAGGCTCGAGGCGGAATCGGGGCGCTGCCTCGCGGCCGGCCTCGTCGTCCCCGCCTACGAGACGGCGCTGAAGTGCTCGCACGCCTTCAACCTCCTCGACGCGCGCGGGGCCGTCTCGGCCACCGAGCGGGTCGGCGTCATCAAGCGCGTCCGGGACCTCGCCGTCGGCTGCGCGAAGGCGTGGGTCGCTGCGCGCGAAAGCCTCGGGCACCCGCTCCTCCCGAAGGAGACGCCGTTGCCCGAAGCGGCCGAAGCCGGGAACGGGGAGGCCTGAGATGTCGGAATTCCTGCTCGAGATCCTCGCCGAGGAGATCCCCGCGGGGGTCCTTTCGCAGGCGCGCAACGACCTCCTGCGCGGTCTCGCCGACGCCCTCGCCGCCGAGCGGATCGACGGGACGTTCTTCGCCCACTCCACGTCGCGCCGCCTCGTCCTCTTCTCTCGCGACCTCCCCGAGGTCCAGGAGGACCACGAGGTGGAGGCGATCGGGCCGTCCGTCAAGGTCGCCTTCGACGCGGAGGGGCGTCCGACGCGCGCCGCCGAGGGCTTCGCCCGGGGGCAGGGCGTCGCGGTCGAGGCCCTTCGCGTCGTCGCGACGCCGAAGGGGGAGTACGTCTCGGTCCGGAAGGTCGTCGAGGGGCGATTCACCTCGGAGATCCTCGGCGAGGTCGTCCCGACGGTCGTCGCGAAGATGTCGTTCCCCCGGATGATGAGATGGGGCGACGGTCGCGACACCTGGATCCGCCCGGTCCACTCCGTCGTCTGCCTCCTCGACGGGCTCGTCGTCCCGATGACGATCTTCGGAGTGGAGTCGGGCCGGACGACGTTCGGCCACCGGACGCTCGCGCCGGGCCGGATCGTCGTCGTCGGGGTCGACGACTACCTCGCGAAGCTGCGCGCCGCTCACGTCGAGCCGGACTACGGCGTCCGGCGCCGCACGCTCCTCGAGAAGGCCGAGGCCCTCGCCTCCGAGGCCGGCTGCACGCCGGTGGAGGACGTCGCGCTTCTCGACAGCCTCGCCCACCTCGTGGAGTGGCCCGGCCTCGTCCGCGGCTCGTTCGAGGCCGGGTACCTCGAGCTCCCCGAGGAGATCCTCGTCACGGCGATGCGGGAGCGCCAGAAGGTCCTGCCGACGCGCGCCGCTTCGGGCGCGCTCCCGCCGCACTCCCTCCCCGCCGCCGACCACGTGGGCGACCCGATGGGACACATCGTCCGCGGCAACGAGTGGGTGCTGAACGCCCGGTTCGCCGACGCCCGCTTCTTCTGGGACGAAGACGGCCGGGTCCGTCTCGAGGAGCGCGTCCCCCGCCTCGCGCGCCTCTCCTTCCAGGAGAAGCTCGGCGACACGCTCCGGAAGACCGAGCGCGTCGAGGCGCTCTCCGCGCGCCTCGCCGCCGACCTCGGCCTCGAGGGCTCGACGGACGCGGCCGCGCGGGCGGCGCGCCTGGCCCGGGCCGACCTCGTCACCGACATGGTGCGCGAGTTCCCCGACCTCCAGGGGATCGTCGGGGGCCTCTACGCACGCCGGGACGGCGAGAGCGAGACGGTCTGCCGCGCCGTCTACGACCACTACCGGCCGGCCGGCGTCGACGACGCCCTTCCGGCGGAACCCGTCGGCCGCGTCGTCGCGCTCGCCGATCGGCTCGACACGCTCGCCGGGTTCTTCGCCCTCGGCCTCGTCCCGACCGGCTCGCGCGACCCGTACGCCCTCCGGCGGGCGGCGCTGGCCGTCGTCCGGATCCTCCTCGAGGGCGGGCACCGGCTGGAGCTCCCGGTCGCGATCGCCGCGGCGCGCCGCCTCCACGAGGTGTCGGGAGCCTCGGAGGAGGAGGTCGTCTCGACGCTCCACCCCTTCCTCCTCGAGCGCCTCCGGTTCCTGCTCGAGCGCCGCGGCCACCGGCACGACGAGATCGAGTCGGTCCTCACGACGTCGTGCCCCGACGTGACCGACGCCGCGGAGCGCGTCGCGGCCGTCTCCCGGGTGCGGCGACAGCCCGATTTCGGCGCTCTCGCCGCCTCGTTCAAGCGCGTGCAGAACATCCTCGTTCAGGCGGGCGCGGCGGCGGGAGGCGAGATCGACCCGGCGCTCATGAGCGACGACGCGGAGAGGCAGCTCGCGGGCGACTTCTTCCAGGCCCGCGGGATCCTCGACGAGCTGATCGGCGCGCGCCGGTACGACGAAGCGCTCTCGGTCATGGCCTCTCTCGGGCCGGTGCTCGACCGGTTCTTCGTCGACGTCATGGTGCTGGTGGAGGACGAGGCCGTGCGGCGCAACCGCCTCTCGCTCCTCGCCGCGATGCGCGACCAGTTCTTCCGCGTCGCGCGCCTGAGCGAGATCCAGGAGTAGGCCCCGGCCCCCGGCTCCGCCTCTTCCCGGCCGGGGAGCGGCGGGGCCGGCGGGCGCCGGACCTGCGGCCGCCGCGCGCGATCGCAGTATCCTCGCGGCCCGAAGGAGGACGATCCATGAGGAACATCCGGCGAGCCGTCGCCCTGTCTGCCGTATTCGCGTTCGCTCTCTCCGCCGCTCCCGCAGAGGCGAAGGAGCTGGCGGGGGCCTCGATGCCCGACACCCTCTCGGTGGCGGGGAAGACGCTGAAGCTGAACGGAATGGGCCTCCGCAAGAAGGCCGTGTTCAAGGTCTACGTCGGCGGCCTCTACCTCGAGACGCCCTCCTCCGACGCGGCCGCGATCCTCGCCGCCGACGCGCCGAAGGCGGTCCGGATGCACTTCCTCCGGAGCGTCGACCGCGGGAAGCTCGTGGAGACGTTCCGGGAAGGCTTCGCGGCGAACGCGGGCGCGAAGGCGGAGGCCCAGAAGGCGGGGATCGAGAAGCTCCTCGCGACCGTGGCGGACGTGAAGGACGGGTCGGTGACGACGTACGTCTACGCGCCGGGCGTCGGGACCGTCGTCCACCGGGACGGGAAGGACGTCGCGACGATCGAAGGGAAGGAGTTCGCCGAGGTCCTCTTCTCCCTCTGGCTCGGGCCGAAGCCGCCTTCGGAGGACCTTCGGAGCGGAATGCTCGGGCGCTGAAGCTCCCGCGGAGGCGAATCGGAGCGGGGCGGGTACACTCCCGCCCCGACATGAACCTGAACGAGCTCTCGTCGCTCCTCTCCGAAAAGAAGTTCGACGTCGTCGAGAACGCCGTCAAGGACGCCCTCCTCGACGCCGAGGAGAACGCAGAGCTCCTTGCAGCGGCGTTCCGCGGCCTCGCCCGCGCCTCCGGCCAGAAGGGGCGCCTCCAGGGCCTCGCCACGCTGGCCGACGCGACTCTCCGCGGCCCGGGCACGTCCCCCGCGGCCGCCGGCCTGCGCTGGGGCCTCCTGAAGGAGGCCGTCCGCGCCGGCGCCACCCCGTCCTCGCCGGAGGGCTTCCACAAGCTGTTCGAGGAGGCGATCCGGGCGGCGTACCCCGAGTCGGCGTCCCTGACGACGCTGCTCGGGAGGTTCCGGTTCCTCGAGGCGAAGGAGCCGGCGGACGGCCTCGCGCGCGTCGAGCGCGCCGAGAAGTGGCTCCCCTTCGAGGTGGGGCGCTGCTTCTTCATGGCGGTGCGGGGCGCCGGGAAGGTCGTCGAGACGAACTTCGCCCTCGACGCCGTCCGGGTCGACTTCGAGAAGTCGGTGGGAGTCTCCATCCCGATCGGCGTCGCGGCCAAGAGCCTCACGCCGCTCCCCGAGGGGCACTTCCTGCACGAGAAGCTGACCGCCCGCGAGGCGCTGGCCGAGAGCGTCCTCGCCGACCCGCCGGAAGGGCTCCGAAGGCTCCTCGACTCGTTCGGGAAGGCTCTTCCGGTCTCCGAGGTCAAGGAGGCGCTCGCCGGGCTCGTCCCCGAGGAGCGCTGGACCTCCTGGTGGACCGCGGCGCGCAAGAGCCCGCACGTCGTCCTCCACGGCTCGGGCAAGAACGCCTCCGTCGAATGGACGCGCACTTCGCAGGCCGCCGACGCGGCGATCCTCGCGAAGTTCGGGAAGGCGCACACGCCCGAGGCCCGCCTCGACTTCTTCCGGAAGAACGGGAAGCGCGACCCGGTGCTCGCGACGAAGATGGGAGCGAAGCTCGTCGAGGACGCCCGGGCGCTCCGCGACGCGAACCCGCCGCTCGCCTACGAGATCGCGGTCGCGATCGAGAGAGTCGAAGGGGTCTCGCTCGGATTCGCGCCCGAGGCCCTCGTGCCCGAGGCGCCGCTGCCGATGCTCGGACGGATCGAGGACCGCCTCGCGCGGGAGCGTTTCCTCGAGGGGCTCCTCGCCTCGAGGCCGGAGGACGGCGCCCGCCTCGTGGCGGAGTGGTTCTTCCGGGAGGAGGACGCCCGGACGCTCGACCTGATCGACCGGCGTCTCGCCGAGGCCGACCCCGCCACGCGCGAGGCGACGCTCGAGAAGCTCCTCAAGTCTCCCCGGAGCGGGCCGAAGGCGTTCCTCTGGTTCGGCCTCCGGGCCGCGCAGGACGACGCGTTCCGGGCCCGCCTCACGCCGACGGTCCTGGGCCGGCTCCTCGACGCCGCGTCGTGGGAGGACCTCGGGGGAGGCCGCGCGAAGCTCCGCGAGCTCTTCGACAGGACCGGCGTCGCGGCGGCCTGGCTCGTCAAGCAGGCGACGCTCGAGGAGGCGCAGCAGTTCCTCCAGGCGCTCGACCGGCACAACGAGCTCGAGCCGCACCGCCGCGCGGCGCTCTTCGCGGCGGCCGAGATGCGCTTCCCCGACCTCCGCAAGGGAGGGGACGACAACTTCTTCGTCACGGAGGAGGCGCTCGAGGGGAAGAAGAAGGAGCTCGAGAGGCTCGTGGAGGTCGACATCCCGGAGAACACGAAGGGCCTCGCCATCGCCAGGGCCGAAGGGGACCTCTCGGAGAACTTCGAGTACCAGGCCCGCAAGCAGCGGCAGCAGGACCTCGGAGTCCGCGTGGCGCGCCTGCAGGAGGAGCTCCGCAAGGCGCGCGTCCTCGACCCGGCGACGGTCGACACCTCGGAAGTGAGGCCGGGCACGCGCGTGACGCTCCGGCTCCTCGGCGGGACCCGCGCGGTGACGCTCCTTGGACCGTGGGACTCGAGGCCCGAGGCCGACGTCTACTCCTACCTCGCCGACGCCTCGAAGGGGCTCCTCGGCCGGAAGGTCGGGGACCGCGTCTCCTTCCTCGGAGACGAGGGGCTCATCGAGGCGATCGAGGTCTGGAAGAGGGAGTAGCGCTACCCGCCCGGCGGCTTCCCCGGGCGCCCAGGAGGACCCGATGGACGACACCCCGACCGCCCGCGCCGCCCTCGTCGCCTGCGGCCGGAGGCTCGACGCCCTCGGCTTCGCGCCTGCCACGGACGGGAACGTCTCTGCGCGCCTCGGGTCCGGCCGGTTCCTGCTGACTCCGGCCGGACGGGAGAAGGGGAGCCTCACGCCGGAGGAGGTCCTCGTCGTCGACCTCGAGGGGCGGGTCGTCGAAGGGGCGGGGCGGCCTTCGACCGAGACGCCGATGCACCTCCTCTGCTACCGGCGGCGGCACGACGTCGGAGGCGTGGTCCACGCGCATCCCCCGTTCGCGACGGCGTTCGCCGCCGCGGGGGTGGCGCTCGACGCGCCGGTCATGCCCGAGATCGTCCTCACCGTCGGCACCGTGCCGCTCGTCCCCTACGCCACGCCCGGCACCGAGGAGCTCGCGCGGGCGCTCGAGCCCTGGGTCGACGGCCACGACGCGTTCCTCCTCGCGAGCCACGGGGTCCTGACCCTGGGGCGGGACGTGAGGGAGGCGCTCCACCGGATGGAGCGCGTCGAGCACCTCGCGAAGGTGACGCTCGCGGCTCGAATCCTCGGCGGCCCGCGCGCGCTGACCGACGACCAGGTCGTCTCGATCCTCGGCGGAGGCGGGCCGAAGGGTCCTCCGGCGGTTTGAGAATGCCGTTCGCTACACTCTCCGGGTGAGGCCCCCACTCCTCGCCCGAGCCCGCCGGATCTGGAGGACGATTCCCCGGTGGGCGCTCTGGGGCGCGGCCGGCCTCGTCCTCCTCCTCGCCGTCGCCTCGGCGTTCGTCGTCGCCTACTACGCGCGCGTGGTGTCGCGGACGATGGACGGGAGGCGCTGGAACCTTCCGACGCGTCTCTACTCCGACGCGTGGGTCCTTCGTCCCGGCGACGCGCTCGGGCCGGACGACGTGGAGAGGCGGCTCGCGCGGCTCCGGTATGCGCCGATCGCCGAGCTTCCCGTCTCCGGAGGCCGCTACCTCCGCACGCGGAGCCGGATCGTCGTGGGAGTCAACCCGCGCGAGACGGCCTACGGCCGCTCCCCGGGCCTCGCCGCACGAATCGAATTCTCGGGCCGCCGGATCTCGGCCCTCCGGCGCGAGCCGGACGGGGCGCCCGTCCCGTACGTCGTCTTCGAGCCGGAGGTCGTCGGCTCCGTCTTCGACCGGAAGATGGAGGACCGGACGCTCGTCCGCCTCGAGAGGGTCCCGAAGGTCGTCGTCGACGCGATCGTCACGACGGAGGATCGGGACTTCTTCACGCACGCCGGGCT
>JAGOBQ010000058.1 GCA_017999215.1 Thermoanaerobaculia bacterium | reverse complement strand
CGCGTCGTCCGATGACGTGCAGGGTCTGGTCGCTCAGGGTCGAACCATTGCGGAGACTCTCGAGATCGCGCGAGACGTCGCCCGGCGGCTCCTTGAAGCTCAATCCGAGAGACAGCCTCTGCCCGACCCGCCGCCCGTCGATCGCTTCGATCTCACCCTCGTGGTGGGAGGCTGAGTTCTGGGGCGGCTCTCCGGATTCAAGTACCGGGAAGTCGCCGGTCGCCTCCGCCGGCTCGGATTCGACTTCGATCGCCAGGCCGGAGTGGATCCGGACGACTTCCTCCGGGCATGACCTGATCTGATCCCGCGCATCCCTCGCCCTTCCCCCTCAATGAAGTACTCCCCACCGCTCTCGAGCTCCTCCTCGGCGACGCCACGAAGGCCCGCACCGTCCTCGGCTGGACGCCGAAGGTCACCTTCGAGGCCCTCGTCGAGATGATGACGAAGGCCGACCTCGCGCTCGCGGCAGCCGAGGCGGGAAGCCAGGTCTCACGCTGACAAAGGCGCAATGGGCTCGGCGTCAGGACGCCTTGCGTTCGAGCCGCTCCGCGATCCAGACCTTGATGATCGACTGTCTCGTGACGCCCAGCCGCCCTGCCTCACGGTCCAGCGACTCGATCATCCAGAGCGGGAAGTCCACGTTGACCCTCCGCTGCTCCTGAACGGGCCTGCGGGCCTTTTCGAGATCGAGAGCCTTGGAAACGTCGGCCCCTTCGTCGAACTTCCGCTCGAATTCCTTAGCTTTCATAGATGGCAACCTCCTCGGGACGGGACCGACGGACCGAGATGATCCGAATCCGCTCGCCGCGATACGTGATCACGCCAGACCAGAACTGCTCCCCGATCTTCCCCACGACGAGAAAGCGGGGTTCGTCTTCCGTGCGAGCCGGCACCTCGACGAGCCTCCCGTCGAGCCAAAGGGCCTGCGCCTCCATGAAGTCGATCCCATGCTTCCCTTTGTTCGTCCGGCTCTTGTCGTCGTCGAACTCGAACTCCATGAGGCCTCCTGACCCCGTTTCGGTATATTAATTATACCCCCCGCCATGAAGTACTCCCCCCCGCTCGACGGCATACGCGCGCTCGCCATCCTGGCGGTGCTCGTCTACCACGCCTTCCCGGGCGCGCTCCCGGGAGGCTTCACGGGGGTCGACGTCTTCTTCGTCCTCTCGGGCTACCTCATCGCGTCGGTCATCCTCTTCGACCTGCGCGAGGGGAGCTTCACGATGCGCGAGTTCTACCTCCGGCGTATCCAGCGCCTCCTCCCCAACGCCGCGGCCACCGTCCTCGTCACCGTCGCCCTCGCGGCGTGGCTCCTCGTCCCCTCCGAGGCGGCCAAGGCGGCAAAGAACGGCCTCTTCGCCCTCCTCAACCTCTCGAACCTCTACATCTGGAAGAGCATCGGCGGCTACTGGGGAGACACGGGCGAGTACGCCCCCTTCCTCCACACCTGGTCGCTCGCCGTCGAGGAGCAGTTCTACCTCTTCTTCCCGGCGCTCCTTCTCCTCCTCGCCCGCCGCCGGCCGCGCGGCTCGGCCATTCCCGCCGCCGCCTCAGCCCTCGCGGCCGGCAGCTTCGCGCTCTCGCTGTGGGGAATGGGGCAGCACCCGGCCGCCACCTTCTACTTCCTCCCCACGCGAGCCTGGGAGCCGCTCCTCGGCGCCCTCCTCGCCGCCCTTCGCGTGCCCTCTTCCGCCGCGGCCCCGCTCCGCCCCTTCCGCCCCTCGCGGGCGAAAGACCTCCTGGGCTGGGCGGGCGTCGCGGCCATTCTCTCCGCCTCCTTCCTCCTCTCCGGCGCGCAGCCCTACCCGGGCCTCGCCGCCCTCCTCCCCACGCTCGGCGC
This sequence comes from Thermoanaerobaculia bacterium, assembly GCA_017999215.1. Taxonomy (GTDB): domain Bacteria; phylum Acidobacteriota; class Thermoanaerobaculia; order UBA5066; family UBA5066; genus UBA5066. The sequence goes on along the minus strand of JAGOBQ010000058.1, from coordinate 11,611 downwards.
CGCGGCCGTCGTCCTCGCCGTCGCCGAGAGCGAGGGAAGCCTCGCCCGCGCCCTCTCCCAAAAGCCCCTCGTCCTCGCGGGGCAGATGTCGTACTCGCTCTACCTCTGGCACTGGCCAGGGCTCGTCCTCGGCCGCTTCCTCGCCGAGTACCGGGGCTACGACAAGCGCGCCGCAGAGCTCACGGGCGCGGCCCTCGGCATCCTCGCCGGCGTCGCGGCCTACCACCTCGTCGAGCAGCCGCTCCGCAGGCGCGGCGAGGGGCGCGAGAGGCGCCTCCGCCTCCTCTTCGCGGGCTTCTCGGCCGCCGCCGCCGCGAGCCTCTTCCTCGCGCTCCGCCCCACCCCGGCCGACCCGGCGCGCCTCTTCGAGCGCCCTTCCCTCTACCTCACCCTCTACAGCGCCACGAGCGACGGCACGACGGGCAGCTTCCGCGAAGGCACCCGCTATGCCGACGTCTTCGAGCCCCCCTCCGAGCCGCGCCCCGAAGACTCCTGGCGCACGGGCGGCATCGTCCGCCGCTGGGGCGGCCCCGTCCCCAAGGTCGTCGTCCTCGGCAGCTCGCACGCCCTCATGTACGCCCGCGTCGTCGACGACGCCTGCCGCGAGGCGGGCCTCACCGTCTCCTTCCTCTGCGCCGACGGCATCACCCCCTGGTTCGGGAACGACGACGCGAACGACTTCTCGCGCGAGTTCGACGAGGCGCGCCGCCGCTGGCTGAAGGAGTGGCGCCCCGACCTCGTCCTCGTCGTCCACCGGTGGGATTGGGACGACGCCCCCGAGCTGAGCCGCAAGCTCTGCGCCCTCTCCGACGAGCTCCTCCCCGTCGCCCGCCGCGTCGTCCTCGTGGGCCAGCCCCCCGTGCTCCGCATCGGCGACGCCACGAACCTCCGCGAGTACGTCGCCTGGCGCGCGGGCCGCGAGGGCGCCCTCCCCGCCCTCGGCCCTGACGCGAACGAGCCCCGCCGCCGCGAGAACCTCTCGGTGATGGAGGCGCTCGCGCGCCGCCGCCCCGGCCTCGAGCTCCTCCGCGTGGACGACGCCTTCACCCTCCCCGACGGCTCCGTCCGCTACGCCGAGGGGAGGCGCTTCTTCTACGCCGACGACGACCACCTCGCCCAGGCCGGCGCCGAGCACGTGAGCGCGCGCCTCGCCGCGGCTCTCGAGCGGCCCTGCGCCGCGCAGACCGGAAAGGCCCTCAAGGGCGGGAGGACGTGATCGTCGAGCACAGCGAAAACCTCGAGGCCGACGCCCCGTCCGGTCGGTGGTATCTCTTTCTCGATGAGGGCGGCGACCTCAACTTCCGGGGAAACGGCTCCCTGAGGCTCACTTCTACTCGGAGAAGATGGGAAGGCTGCTGAAAGAAGTCGTCGGGCAGCTCCTGACAGAGGGGGCGACGGAGATCATCGTGATCACCGACAGGCTCCCGCTGAAGAGCCGCCGAGGAGCGATCGAGAAGGCGATCAAGCAGACGCTCGCGAAGGTCTTGCCCCGGGGGACCTCCTATCGCGTGCTGCACCACGCTTCGATGTCGGCCTCGCTCCTCCAGGCGGCGGACTACTGCAACTGGGCGGTCTTCAGGAAGGCCGAGCGCGCCGACGATCGCAGCTACAGCCTCATCGAAGGCTCTATCTCGTTCGTATTCAATGGGATCGGTTCGTCAGGTCAGCCGAAGGCCGAATAAACGACCGCCCCGACTACCCTTGCGGGAGAGCCCCGTGGGCTCTTTTCATCGGGGCGGAACCTTTCAACTTCAGCGCCGGCGACCCAGCGCATACGTAATGTAGGGCCTACGAGCCATGAGTGCAACCAGGACCGCTTCGGCACGCTGCTCATCTCTCGGGAACGCCGCACTCGCAACGAAGAGCTGACATGAGCGACCACAAGACGGAACTCCTCGGGAAGCTCGCTTCCCGCACTGCCACCGTCGGCGTCATCGGCCTCGGCTACGTGGGCCTTCCGCTCGCCCTCGTCTTCGAGGAGGCCGGCTTCCCCGTCCTCGGCTTCGACGTCGACGCGAAAAAGCCCGAGGCCCTCCACCGGGGCGAGAGCTACATCAAGCACATCGGCCCCGAGCGCGTCGCCGCCGCCTTCGCCCGCGGCCACATCTCGGCCACGACCGACTTCGCCCGACTTGCCGAGTGCGACGCCATCCTCATCTGCGTCCCCACGCCGCTTGGCAAGCACCGCGAGCCCGACATCTCCTACATCGAGAAGACGGCCGAGGCCATCGCCGCCGTCGCTCGCCCCGGCCAGCTCGTCGTCCTCGAGTCGACGACCTACCCCGGTACGACGCGCGAGGAGATCGTCCCCCGCCTCGAGGCGAAGGGCCTCAAGTGCGGCGAGACGGTCTTCGTCGCCTTCTCGCCCGAGCGGGAAGACCCGGGGAACCCGAAGTACCACACGAAGAACATCCCGAAGATCGTCGGCGGCCTCGACGCCTCCTCGCAGGAGGTCGCCTGCGCCCTCTACGGCGCCGCCGTGGAGCGGGTCGTCCCCGTCTCCTCACCCGAGGTTGCCGAGAGCGCCAAGCTCCTCGAGAACATCTTCCGTTCGGTAAACATCGCCCTCGTCAACGAGCTGAAGGTCGTCTTCGACCGGATGGGCATCGACGTCTGGGAGGTCATCGAGGCCGCAAAGACGAAGCCGTTCGGCTACATGCCGTTCTACCCGGGGCCAGGTCTTGGTGGGCACTGTATTCCCCTGGATCCCTTCTACCTCTCCTGGAAGGCGGCCGAGCACGGCGCCTGGGCGCGCTTCATCGAGCTGGCCGGCGAGATCAACACCTCGATGCCGCATTGGGTGGTCGACAAGACCGTCAAGGCGATCAACGCTGAGGGGAAGACGATCAAAGGGGCAAGGATCCTCGTGCTAGGTCTCTCCTACAAGGCCGACATCGACGACAATCGCGAAAGCCCCAGCTTCGAGATCATCGAGCTCCTCGAAGGGCTCGGTGCCATCGTCGCTTACTGTGACCCTTTTATCCCAGCGGCAGAGAAAGTGCGAAAACACGATCTCGGCCTCGCGTCGGTTCCATGCAGCGCCGAGGAGTTCGCCCGCTACGACGCACTGGTCATCTCCACCCCGCACACGGCTTTCAAGCAACAGGCCCTCTACGCCCGGGCTACGCTCGTCGTGGACAGCCGCAACATCGTCCTGCCCGGCTCGGTCAGAGGGACTCTCGTCAGGGCCTGATGCCAAAGCGCTGAATCGAGCCGATGCCTTCTGGAAACGGAACGCCTGCAATAGAGACGAGAGAGAGTCATGAGCTGGTTCAAGCATGAGTCGGCCTTCGTGGACGACGGCGCTGTCATCGGCGATGGCACGAAGATCTGGCACTTCTGCCACGTACAGGCCGGTGCACGACTTGGAAGGGCGTGCGTTCTGGGCCAGAACGTGAACGTCGCAAACGACGTCATTCTCGGAGACGGGGTCAAGGTCCAGAACAACGTCTCTATCTATACGGGTACGGTCATCGAAGACTACGTCTTCCTCGGCCCGTCCTGCGTCTTGACGAACGTCACGAACCCCCGCTCCGAGATCAACCGCCACAGCCTGTACGAGAAGACTGTGATCCGAAGGGGAGCCTCGATCGGCGCCAACGCGACCATCGTCTGCGGAATGACCGTCGGGCGATACGCCTTCATCGGAGCGGGCGCCGTCGTCGCGCGGGATGTCCCGGACTACGGTCTCGTCCTTGGGGTCCCCGGAAGACGGGTCGGCTGGGTGAGTCGTCACGGTTTGCCTCTGAAGTCGGCGGATGCGGACGGTCTCTACACCTGCCCCGAGAGCCGGCTTCGCTACCGGGAGATCGAGCCCGGGCAACTTCGCTGCCTCGACATCGACGAGGACGCGCCTCTCCCCGAGTCGATGAAGAAGGGCACGACCTACTATGACGACCTCGTCCATGGCCGCCGCCTCGTCTGAGGCCCCGCAGATCCCGGTCCCGCTTCTCGACCTCGGGGCGCAGTTCGCCGTCATCGGCGAGAAGGTCGAGGAGGCCGTGACGAGGGTCGTCAGGTCTGGGCACTACATCCTCGGGCCAGAGGTGGACGCGTTTGAGTTAGAGATGGCGCAATACTGCGGCTGTGCCCACGGAATCGGGGTCAGCTCCGGCACGGACGCGCTGCTCGTAAGCTTGATGGCGGAGGGAATCGGTGGTGGCGACGAGGTCATCGTGCCGGACTACTCGTTCTTCGCGACGGCTGGCGCCGTCTGCAGGGTTGGGGCGACCCCCGTTTTCGTCGACATCGATCCCGTGACATACAACATGGATCCAGGCGCGGCAGCCAGGGCGATCACAGCGAGGACTCGCGCCATCATACCGGTGCACCTCTTCGGCCAGATGGCCGACATGGACGCTCTTCTCGAGCTCGCGAGTACCCACGGAATCGCTGTAATTGAGGACGCTGCACAGGCCGTCGGGGCCGAGCTTGCAGGCCGGCGGGCTGGTTCGGTGGGTCACTACGGGTGCCTCAGCTTCTTCCCGTCGAAGAACCTTGGCGGACTTGGTGACGGCGGAATGGTTGTCACGAGCGACGACGAGAGGGCGGAACGTCTTCGGCTCCTGCGGGTTCACGGGGCGAAACCCAAATACCACCACCAGATTGTTGGCGGGAACTTCCGCCTGGATGCGATCCAGGCGGCAGCACTCCGAGTTAAGCTGCAGCATCTCGAGATGTGGACGGAAGCCCGGCGTCGGAACGCCGAGGCATATCGCGCCGCTCTAGTAGGAATACCAGGCCTCGAGACGCCGCGGGAGAAGCCGGGCCATCGCCACGTCTTCAACCAGTTCGTCGTCTCGACGGAGGATCGTGAGTGGCTGAGGCGTGGTCTCGCGGAGGCCGGCATCGGGACCGAGATCTACTACCCAGTGCCGTTCCACCGCCAGAAGTGCTTTGAAGCGCTCGTGGCGACGTCGTCTGCCTTCCCGGCGAGTACCCGAGCGGCCGCGACATCTCTGGCTCTGCCAGTCTTTCCCGAGATGACGGATGACCAGCACCAGCGAGTTTCAGGGTCGGTAAGGGCTGTCCTAGCCGAAGTAGCCCACTTCCGGATTATCAACTCGCCGGCGAAGTACAAGCGGTGAGCGGAGAAAGACCGGCCGAGAGACAAACCTCGCCGAGGAGGATGTGGAAATGAAGAATTTCGCCGTCGTCGGCGTCGGAGGCTACATCGCGCCGCGACACCTCAGGGCGATTCGCGATACAGGCAATCGGCTCGCGGCCGCCACGGACCCGAGCGACTCGGTCGGCATCCTCGACCAGTTCAGCTTCGACGTCCGGTACTTCCGGGAGATCGAGCGATTCGATCGCCACCTCGACAAGCTTCGGCGTGGGCGAGACGACAGCCGGATCGAATGGGTGTCCATCTGCTCTCCCAACTACTTGCACGATGCGCACATCCGCCTTGCACTCAGGAACGGTGCAAACGTAATTTGCGAGAAGCCGCTAGTCATCAACCCCTGGAACCTGGATGCGCTGGCTGCGCTCGAGGCGGAGACCGGCAGGACGATCGCGACCGTGCTGCAACTTCGCGTCCATCCGGCGCTGATCGAACTAAAGGCCCGCCTGGACGCCGAGCGCCGGATCGCGAGGCGAGACGTGGTGCTGACATACGTGACGAGCCGCGGTCCTTGGTACCACGCCTCCTGGAAGGGCACAGAGGAACGCTCCGGTGGGGTGGGGACCAACATTGGCATCCACTTCTTCGACCTCCTTCTGTGGCTGTTTGGCAAGCCGCAGTTGAGCGAGGTCCACCTCCGTGATCCCCGGAGGATGTCGGGCCTCCTCGAACTGTCGGGCGCAAGCGTCCGGTGGTTCCTGTCTGTCGACTCCGCCGATCTTCCGGCGAGCGCGACCGCCGAGGGGCGATCGACCTTCCGGTCGATAACGGTGGACGGCGCGGCAATGGAGTTTACCGAGGGCTTTGCGGATCTTCACACGCGCGTCTATGAAAAGACACTCGCGGGTGAGGGGCACGGTATCGAAGACGCTCGCCCCTCGATTGAACTCGTCCACGCTCTGCGCACGGTTCCAATTGGGGGTGATGGGCCGCGCCACCCGGCTGCCGCGAGGTCCTTCGAATGACGACCGGTCCCACCATCGCGTCGATCGTCGGAGCGCGGCCGCAGTTCGTGAAGGCCTCCGCCGTCTCTCGGGCGCTCCGGGCGGAGGGGCTACACGAGTTCCTCATCCACACGGGGCAGCATTACGATTGGGCAATGTCGGAGGCGTTCTTCGAGGGCCTTGGGATGGCGGCGCCCGACGTCAATCTCCAGATCGGCTCCGCGTCCCACGGTGCACAGACGGGGCGGATGCTCGAAGCGATCGAGCGAGTCCTCCTCGACACGCATCCAGCTATGGTAATGGTCTTCGGCGACACCAATTCCACCGTTGCAGGTGCGTTAGCGGCGGCGAAGCTGCAGGTCCCGATCGCTCATGTCGAGGCTGGCCTAAGGTCCTTCGACCGGTCCATGCCGGAGGAGCTCAACCGCGTCCTGACGGACCACCTTTCAACCATACTATTCGCGCCGACTGCGACTTCCGTCGAGAATCTCGCGAGAGAAGGCCTTCGCGAAGGAGTGGTCCGGACCGGCGACGTGATGTTTGACGTCTTTGAGCGGCATCGAGACGAGATCGCCGGGAAGGCCAGGGAGGTGTGCTCGACATTGGGGTTGGCGAGGAGAGGGTTTGCGTTTGCAACGGTCCACCGGGCCGAGAATGCAGACAACCCCGCGCGGTGGAGCGAGATTCTGGAGGCATTCCGCGTCATTGGCCGCCGGACGCCAGTCGTCTGGGCGGCCCACCCGCGGACGCGGGAGAAGGTCCGGGAGGCCGAACTCCCAGGCGTACTGATCGTCGCGCCTCTGCCGTACCTACAGACCCAAGCGCTGGTCAGCGCAGCGCGCGTCGTTGTGACCGATTCTGGCGGTCTCCAGAAGGAAGCCGCGTTCCAAGGCGTTCCATGCGTGACTCTTCGGGACCGTACAGAATGGGTCGAGCTCGTCGAGGCCGGTGTCAACAGGCTCGCCGGAGCCGACTGGAGGCGGATCGTTGCGACGGTTGAAGAATCTTCATGGCCGGAGCCAGGGTTGCCGGCAGGGCTCTACGGAGACGGCAACACCGCTGTGCGAGTTGCCGAAGAGATCGCAAAGGCCATCGCAAGGATTCAGAGCCTGCGAGGGGCATCCGGAGGAGGACAGACGCAGTGGTCGTAGCCGGATCCCTGCTCAAGCGCCGACAGGGCCAGTAACAGATGGCCTTCTGCGACATCCCTGATCGCGCGGACCCGCGAGAGCGCTAGAGATCGGCTCCGATTACTACAGTGCTATAGCGCCTGACGCAGACACGCCGGTGTGGTTCAGCCGGCAATGACCACGACCACCGGCGGGCCGGAAGTCCGGAGGCAAGACCGCCAAGTGCTTCTGAGGCTTTCGTCGGCGGTGTTGACCCGTTCTTCGTCGTTTCGTGTGGCCAAGGGCTGGTCGCAGGGTCGGGGTAGACCGCCCGCCTGATGCTCAGTGGAATGCCTCCGGGGTAGACCCCGTCGGCGTCCCACCGAGCTTGGAAACCGCTTCGCGCTTTCCACAGGCCGGCCGGTCGAAGCTGCTGCCAGGGCGTTCCCTTACGATGGACCGGAGGGGCGTGATGAGGCGCCCGATCTGGAGGGGGCGATGGAGCAGAAGGATCTCCTTCAGCTGCCTTAGGGCTGACGGACCCGTGGTTCGTGACGGAGGCGCAGCTGGATCTGGAGGAGGAGAAGACGGACAGCGTCCGTGCCGGAGAGCTGCATCTCTATCTGGATTTCCGGCCAGGCGGTCGATTCGCCTGCTCGGATTGCGGGACGACGTGGCTGGAGGTACACGACACGACCGAGCGGACGTGGCAGCACCTGAACTTCTTCCAGCACCGGGCCTGGCTTCACGCGCGGGCGCCGCGGACGCGCTGCGGGCGCTGCTAGGTGCATCCGGCGCCCGTTCCGTGGGCCCGGCCGAACAGCGGCTTCACGCTGCTGTTCGAGGCGTTTGCGCTGATGCTCGCCGTACAGATGCCGGTCCTGGCTGCAAGCCGGCTGCTGAAGATCACGGACGGGCGACTCTGGAGGATTCTGAACGCCTACGTCGAGAGCGCCCGGACGAAAGTCGACATGTCGCAGGTCTCCATGGTGGCCGTCGACGAGACGTCCAGCCGAAGAGGGCACACCTACGTCTCGCTCTTCGCCGATCCGAGGTCGGCCGAGAGGAAGGTGCTCTTCGTGACGGAGGGTAAGGACCAGAGCACCTTCGGGAGGTTCCTGGCGGACTTCAAGGCTCACGGCGGAGGAACCGAGGCCGTGACGGACGTCGTGGCGGACATGTCGGCGGCCTTCGCGGCCGGGGCAGCCAAGTGTTTCCCGGGAGCCGACCTGACGCACGACAAGTTCCACGCGATGAAGCTCGTGCCCGAGGCCGGGGACAAGACGCGCCGGCTCGAGGTGGCATCCCGCCCCGAGCTCAAGGGAACGCGGTACATCTTCCTGAAGAACCCTCTGAATCTCACCGAGGCGCAGCAGCAGCGATGGGATCAGCTCAAGGACGGGAACCTGCGGACCCTGAAGGCCTACCGTCTTTTCCTGGCCTTCCGGGACATCTGGGACTACGCCCCCGAGAAGGCCCCTACGGCCCTCGGGCGGTGGATCAGCTGGGCGCTGCGCTCACGCATCGAGCCGATGGTCAAGGCGGCCAGGACCATCCGTCAGCATGTCCCGAGCATTCTCCGGGTCCTGTCGAACGACCTGACGACCGCGGTCATGGAAGGCATCAACAGCCTCGTTCAGGCGGCAAGAGCTCGGGCTCGCGGATATCGAAACCCCGAGCACTTCATCACGGTCATCTACTTGATCGCCGGCAAGCTCGATCTCAGAAAGGAACCTCTGGTGAAATGAAGTGAAGGAAGCCGTGGTCAATCTGCTGAAGCGGCTGCGAAGTAAGCTCACGAAAGGTTTCCCCAACGCGACGATTGTATGCTTGAAGTCCTTCTACATTCTCGCTGTAGAGTTTGAGCACGGGTTTTCCGCGAGATATTGGACGACACGGCGGAAGGACGGTCAGCCCCGGCCTTGGTACACGTACTCGGCCATCGAGTATCTGCAGCAACTAGATTTTTCCGACGCAGCGGTATTCGAGTATGGGGCGGGAGTCTCGACATTGTTCTGGGCGATGAGAGCGAAGACGGTACGAAGCGTCGACCACGACCCGTCATGGATCGCGTTGCTCTCGCCCCAACTCCCCGAGAACGCAACCTGCGTCTTGAGAGAAGAGGAAGCCGCCTACCGGAACGCGATCGACGAGAACGACATGCTGTACGACGTGATCGTAGTCGATGGCCAGGACCGCTCAAGATGCGCGGTAAAGGCGGTCCCGCGGCTGGCGCCGAAAGGGATCATAATTGTAGACAATGCGGATTGGTATCCGGATCTTTGTGCGCGACTACGGGATTCAGGGCTACTGGAAGTGGACATGACGGGATTCGGGCCGATCAACGCCTACACGAGCACAACGTCCTTCTTCTTTGATCGGCAGTTCGACCGCAGGCCGAGCGTGGGCATTCAGCCCCGGGGTGGACCGGGCTGCGTCCGTCAGATCGTTCGCGATTTCGGTCAGACGCACGGCACGACACAAGGACGGCGCCGAGATGCTCGGGGGCCGGATAGCGGCGGCGCCGAGAGCGAATGAGGCTATCCCGGAATGCATAGCGAGCCTCGGTGTTGCGCGCAGATCGTCCGTCCGGCATCCGCCGCGGGGTGGCTGTGGCGCTCGGTATGGGTGGGATAGGGCGAGAACCGGGGAATGCACAAGAGCGGAGACTGTCTGGCTGCAACTGTTCCGGGAACGGCACGGAGTCCACAAAGCGGGGGGCGATGGGTGCGATGGCGCTTGGCCCCCGAGTACGGTTTGGGGCTCCGGATAGGGATGATCCCCGTGGCCATCGTGGCGGGCATCGCGCTCGCCAGCCTTGCTGGGGCGGGGGAGGGCGCAGCTGGTGCAGGAGAGCTCGTCGTCGTTGTCGGCGCGCTCTTCGCCCTGACGATCGGTTTCTCCTACTACGCGCTCTCTCGTTTCCCGTCGTTTCACCTCCTCCCGGGCGTATGGGCGGTCCTGGCGCTGGTCGAATTCGTCGTTAGCCCAGCGTACGACATTCTGTACGACCAGCTGGGAGCCGGAACAGTGCCCTCAGCGGAGTCGCTGTCCGCGGCGTTCGGCGTCTGCGGGCTCTTCGTTGCCGGGCTCTGGGCAGGGGTGGCGGTCGCACATTCCCAGACACACGGAGGGACGAAGGCGTTGTCGGGGCAGATCGCGACGTACCGCGCGACGCCGGTAATCGTAGCGTTCGCGATGGTGTCCCTCGCGACGGAGTTGTTCATCCTAAGTGCGTCCGGCGCCTTCTCAGGCTCGATAGTCAGTGCGCGTTTCGAAGGGCTCATCGGCACCTCGGCCCTGATGCCGCTCGTGAGGCTGGTGAACGTGGGGACGCTGCTTGGGTCGTGGCTTTCGGTCGTCGAAGTGCGGGCGGCGGCGCGCCGGCGCTACTTCAGGCTCGCTTTGATGTCGGCAGCGGTCGCACTACTAATGCCGCTGGTGCTCCAGCAGAGATTCGGGCTCTTGCAGGCCGTGGGCTATCTCGTGCTGCCCCTCCTCGCGGCGGGGAAGATCCTCACGCGCCGCCGCCAGAAGATGCTCTACATTGGCCTTGGCCTTCTCCTTATCGGAGTGTGGGTAGGAAATGAACTGTCTGCTGCGCTCCGGGGAAGCATTATTGCCAACGAGACCTTTCGAATTGAGGACGCGCTGGTAAGGAACGAGGGGATGGGCGCGACGCACTTCCGGCATCTGAGGCTCCTCGCGGTTCTGATGGACAGGGGCGTCGACGAGCCCAGCTTCGGCGGGCTCTACGAAGGACACCCGTTCGTCGGCGACCTGCTGATCATCCTTCCCCGGAAGCTCTTCCCGAACAAGCCCGTGACGACGGCCGAGGTTATTAACGGCGTCGCACACGGGGAGGTGTTCACGGCCCTAGACCGCGGTCGCTACTCGGTGCACACGACGAGCCTCTGGATCCAGCTGTACGTCTTGGGAGGGAGAATCTGGATATTTCCTCTCGCTTTCGCGTTCAGCTGCGGCTCGGTGCTTCTAATGGACTGGATCGCAAGACGGCCCCCTGCAGCGATGTGGGAAGCGGTGGGCGGGGTTCTTTGGTTCACCTTTGGGTGGCTCGGGTTTAACGTCGCGCTGCTCCCGATGGAGATTCCGGGAATGTTCCTTGCTGTACTTTGCTTACGTGCGTTCTCAATCTCGAATCGAGCATCAGAGTGGCCGGGCCGGTGCCGGGGCGGAGGTTGGGAAGCCCGGGCGAGAGGACTCGCGCGGGCTTCCGCAGGTGCCACCGTGGCACAGTTGTCCGCAGTGCATGCGGTGGGAGGAGCCGGGCCCGATTTGAGGACGGGGTGAGAGCAGGCAAGGAAGGGGCGCCGCTCGGGCTTGGCGGAAACGCGCTGTGGAACGTGTCGGTGGGCCTTGCGTGGCCGACCATGCTGATGATCGTCACGACGCGGATCTTCGTCGCCGAGCTGGGC